>JBDKTA010000054.1 GCA_039680605.1 Planctomycetaceae bacterium
TTGAATACATCGAAGTGTTTTACAATCGTAAACGGCTACACAGTTCGATAGGCTATGTCAGCCCCGAAGCGTTCGAGGCGGGCCTGAATTGATACTTCGGCGCGCCCACCATTCGTGGGGAAGCCCACACAGTGACCTTGAGGCAAGATCACGTGTGTGTTTTGATGCCATGTCCGCATTTGTGGCGCCGGGGCTCGGGGCTGATTATACTCTTGATGTTCACGGTGAACTTCGACCTTTGCAGGGCACTGACCTTAAAACGGATATCCTGATTAAGGTCGTTGTATATGACTCAAAAGGCCGGGTCATGGGACAGGACGATCAGGAAATAACCTCGTCGGACTTCTATGGATTTGAAGTCTTTGCGATATCGGTGTTCCACCTGCCCTCTAACGAGATTTCCAAGATTGCCATAATCCCAAAGAAGTCCAGTTCAACCTGAGCTTGGTATGAATCGCTATTCTTGTCCTTTACAGCTTCGTTCACTTACTATTCGTGGCATTGGCTCATATATTCATGGTGCTCGGGTATCCGGGGGTATCCGGGGACACCATGTGTATCCGGGGACATCCATGAGCAAGTCTGTGTCAAGACTCTAGCGGGCGGGAACGTGGGGCAGTCACGTATTAGTGCTCCACAGAAACGGGGCGGCTCTGCTCTTTGTTCGGCGCTTGGGGGTGCGGCCGGGGGCTATTGTCGGGCGCCCCTGCCGGGGCGGAGAGGGCCCCCTGGAGTGCGGCGGCAGCGACGCCGCCTTGGCTGTTGTTGGCTGGTAATACCCCGTCGAGGCACAGACACTCAGGAAAAAGAAGATCGATGTCTTGGCGTTCTCGGCGGTTCTTGCTCCCCGCACGATGGCGTTTTGACCTGCCCGAAAAAACATCCAGGGCGGCGTCGCGGCCGCCGCACTCCAGGGTCGCTTTGCGGCGACGGGGGACGGATGGTGGACAAGGGCGGCTCCGGTTCTTATCTCCATCTTCTCGCTTTTCCCTGTGCCTCCTCTCAATCTCAAAAGGAAAGGGGACAGGCTATTTTGACGGGTTGGTCTTTGGATGTAGTTCCTTTATTCAGGGGCAGACTCGGGGGCGGAGGGTGTGATCCAGGCCCAGCGCTGCGGCCGTCCGCTTGGCGAGCATGGTCTGGCACGACACCGCCTCGAGCCCGGTTTGTTGCCCGCGCCGTTTGAGCGGAGCGCGCGGAGTGGAATGTCTACTATTAAGGTCTGCGCATACCACAATTGGACGGGCTTCCCGCGAAACGGCTGTGAAAAGTACAACAAAGTGCAAGGAAGTGGAATTGTGGTATAGGCCGTACCGCTGTCGGGGCGGTCTGCTGCCCCGGCCATGCCACAAGGCGGGGAGCATGGGCGAGACGCCCATGCCACAAAGCGGGAGCATGGGCGGGTCCTTCGGCAGGCTCAGGATGACCTCCGGTGGTAATGGGTTGAATTGATCGGCGCAGGGGCACTAAAATCCATCGGGAGCTTCTTATGGCTGATGAACAGACGGCAGTGGCGCAGAACCAGCAGCGGATCATCCGCTTTTTCGGCACGGTGCAAGGGGTGGGCTTTCGCTGGCTGGCGTGCCGCGTGGCCAAGTCGTATGACATTCGCGGGTACGTTCGCAACTGCCCCGACGGAACGGTCGAGTGCGTGGCCGAGGGTCCGGCTGACCAGATCGACGGCTTCATCGGCGACCTGAAGGAACGCATGTCCGGGTACATCCGCAAGGTCCAGCAGCAGACCGCCCCGGCGGCTGGCACGTTCGACAGCTTCACGGTGCGGTACTAGCAGGTCGCGTCGCGGCGGGTTGCGTGTCGGCCGCTCTGGCGTGGTAGATGTTGCTCTTGAGAATGCTGCGTCCGTCGAGGTGCGGCGGGATGGGTCGCCCCAGCAGTTCCAGGACGGTCGGCACGATATCGGTGGACCGGACCGTCGAGACGCGCCCATGCGGGATGCCCGGACCGGCGGCCATCACCGGGATGTAGGCCTCGCAGTCGCGCAATCCGCCGTGTCCGGCGTTGAGAACGGTATGGAAGTCCCAGTCGGGTCTGGCGAAGGCCATCACGTCCGCTCGGCGGTTCTCCTCGCGGAAGAACGCCAGCAGCGAGGCGATAAAGGCCGGAAAGGGCGTATGCTCGGTGGCGTCGAGCCACTGCCTCGGGGCAGCGGGCTTGCCCGCCAGCAGTTCGGCGGGCACCGTGCCTTCCCACTCGAAGGGGTCGGTTCCGCTGACGAGGCGATAGGTGACGTCGCCGCCGCGCCCGGCGGGCTGGCTGAACTCTGCCTCCCCCATGCTGCGGCGAACGCGGACACGATTGGGGCCGGCGGAATAGGCGATGGCTTCGACCGCATGCTGGTCCAGCAGCAGCTTGAAGATGTCGATCGTGCCGCCCCGCGCGGCGGGGTAGGCCGCTATCTCAGCGGCGGTGGGGCGCTGCGACCAGTCGTCCCAGTGTGCGAACCGCCCGTTCTTGAAGACGGGCTTTCGCAGCCACAAGCCCAGGTACCGGTCGCCCGTGCGATCCACGACGGCGCTGAAGCGGTCGTAGTATTTCTTGCGGTCGGCGAACGAGGTCTTTTCCCACAGGTACTTTTTGGCCACGTTCAGGTCGGGGTGGTCCTCGATCATCTCCTTGAGCCGGGAGTGGTTGTTGACGGGGCACATGCCGTGATCGCTGACCAGAAGGATCGCCAGTTTGTCCAGCAGGCCGGCCCGCTCGAAATCACCCAGCACCCGCCCGAGTTGAAAGTCCAGTTCCACCAGGCATTGGCGATAGTGGGGACCCTCCAGCCCCTGGCGGTAGGCACAGAAGTCCGGCGTCAGGAGATAGGAGATGGTCAGTGCCGGCCACTGCCCACGCTTACGGGCCAACTCGGCCAGTTCCTTAAAGCGGTACAGCGACACGCGATCGACCAGGTCGTACCACCCGAGGTAGAATGCCACGCCGGCCGACAGCCAGTTCTCGAACCATTTGTCGCTGCCGCGGTTGGCCTGGAAGAAGAGCGAGGCGGTAAACTCATCGTCGAGCATCTCGAAGACGGTCGGGGCGGCGTAGTCGCAGTCGAGCGTGTTCTTCTGTGCCAGCGTCTCGTAATTGCGGTAGACGTACTTGCAGCGGTCGAACCAGTGGTTGCCCGTGACGGTGTGGTGGCCGGGCAGCAGGCCTGTGGCGATGCTGGTGATATTGGCCAGCGTCACCGACGGCACGTGCGCCACCGCCCGCGGCGCATACAGACCGCGATCGACGAAATACTTCTTCAGCGTCGGCAGCTTGCCATCGGCGAGCATCTCCTCGACGATGATCCCGCTGAGACCGTCGACCATGAACACGATGGCGCCGGCAGCTTTCGCCCCCGGTTTGACCGTCACGGCACCGGGCGGCATGGACAAGTCCAGACCGAACGAATCGGCCGGACCGTGCGGGCCCGGAACGCCGCAGCCCTGCCAGAGAGCGGCACTCAGAAGAAGTAGCGACACGCTGGGCAGGAAGGAACATCTTGGCGAATGCATGGCCGGCGTCTCCAAATGCAAACGCCTCTGGATTTCAGAGGCGTCTGGTTTGGAGAATTATATTCGCGAGGGGTGCGGCTATTTGCGGCCGCTGATTTCGTTGGCCTCGGGCAGGAAGTCAGCCGCTTTGAGCGGTTCGTTCCAGCGGATGTCTTTGTACTCGTAGCTGCAGAGCAGTTCGGGGGTCTTCTGCCATCCCCATCCGCGTACGCAAATGGGAACGAGGTGCTCCAGGTCGATAAAGGTTTCGGTCTTGGCGGCGGGATAGTCGTCCTTGGGCGGCAGCAGGCGGATCAGGACGACAGCGTTTCGTCCGGCGACTTCGGCATAACCGCCGAACTGTTCCTTGAGATCGCCGGCGGCCTTGGCCTTGACATAGACTTCCAGCAGGCTCTGAAGGCTTCGTTCGAAGCCGAACTCATCAACGGTCCGCAGGCTGGCGGCGCGGGCGTCTTTGCCTCGGGGATCGACAGCCACCGATCCGCCGGCCAGCGCTCGGGCCAGGGCATTGGTGGGGCGGACGATCATCTTGTTGTCCCACTTCCCCTTGACGTACAGGACGCGGTCGCCCTGACCGGGGTTCTTCGTCCAGGCCATGGCGACGCTGAAGGGGTTCTGCATGAACTTGACGTCTACCGCCTGCACGGGCAGGAGCGTTGCATTAATGCGTTCCTGCTTGATCAGGGTGCAGCGGTAGCTGGAAATGGTCTTCTTGTAGTTTTCGAGGCACTTTTCGAGCAGGGCGATGTGGTCGGTCTGGGCCAGTTTCTTGACATTGATGCTTGTGTTCTTCGGCTCGGCGATCAAGGTCGTTTCGCCGGGAAGGACCGCGACATACTTGTCGGGCTGAAATGCCACCCGCGTGCATTGCACGCAGAACAGCACCGCAAGGAACAACCCTACCCACAGGCGAACGCGGCGATTGCGGGGGGCGAAAAATCCTCGTATGTTCATACCGGCACCTCGCGGTTAAGGTCGACCTTCTCGCAGCGACCGCGCAGCACAAAAGCACCTGTCGGCGCAAAGAGGGCAGACATTTCTCGTGATCGACTCGCGGCCAAGGATTCCATTAGGCCTTTTCGCATACAAACCGGCTTATCCTTTTTGCAGCAACCCCGCTTGCCATCCGCGCGGCCGGCACGGCCGGGCGAATGATTTGGATAAGTATAGGGACTCGCCCTCGCCAGTCAAAGAAAAAAGTAAATTCGTTGGGGCCGCTCTGTCCGATTATTCCGAGTTGCCGCCGGGGCAACAACACGGGGCATGAAGCAACAACGCCGCTCCGTGTTGTCGCTCCTGCACGTACACCGCCTTGACGGGCCTCTTGCCAGCGCGTATAGTCTACCCTCCCACCCCGATAGACCTTCAGAGGATGAGAACGATGAACCTGATCACCGGAGCCACCGGGCTGCTGGGCAGCCACATAGCCGAACAACTGGTCAAGGGCGGCCACAAGGTGCGGGTCCTTGTTCGCCGCGGCAGCGACACGGCGTTCCTGGACAGCCTGGGCGTCGAGAAGGCCGTCGGCGACGTGACCGATCCGGCCAGCATCGCTACGGCCATGCAGGGCATCGACGTGGTCTACCATTCCGCCGCCAAGGTCGGCGACTGGGGCCCCTGGAGCGACTTCGTCAACATCACCATCGAGGGGACGCGCAACATGCTCGATGCCGCCAAGGCCGCCAAGGTCAAGCGGTTCCTGCACGTCTCGAGCATCTCGGCGTACGGGCACCTCAACGGCGAGGGGCTGGTCGTCGACGAGAGCTACCCGCTGGGCGCCAACCTGTACAAGTGGGCGTACTACAGCCGCTCCAAGGCCACCGCCGAGGCGATGGCGTGGGAATACTTCAAGCGAGGCGACGTTCCGCTGACGGTGGTCAAGCCCAGTTGGCTGTACGGCCCGCGCGACCGCGCGTCGATGCCGCGGTTGATCCGCGCCATCCGCAACCGCAAGATCAAGCTCTTCGGCGGCGGCGACAATCTGTTCAACCTCACTTACGCCGGCAACGAGGCCCATGGGTGCATCCTGGCGGCCACCGCCGACAAAGCCCTGGGGCAGATGTACAACCTCTCCAGCGACGGGGCGATCACGCAAGGTCAGTTCATCAACCGCATCGCCCAATGCCTGGGTGTGGCGCCGGTGACGCGGTCGGTGCCGTACGGCGTGGCCAAGGGCGCCGCGTTCCTGATGGAATGCGTCGGTCACCTGACCGCCAGTGAGAAACCGCCCCTGCTGACCCGCTACGGGCTGTGGTTGATGGGCCGGCGATGCTTCTTCTCCCCCGAAAAGGCCCGCCGCGAATTGGGATGGCAGCCGACCGTCAGCTACGACGAAGGAATTCCGCTGTCAGTAGCCTGGTGCCTGGAGAACGTGATGGGGGAGAAGAAATAGCTTTCAGCGGTCAACTCTCGGGTTGCATGGCGACACGCGCGGCGGGTCGCCATGGGCGCAACGGGTCGGCGGCAAGAAACGCGCGGGGCAAGTCCCGCCGCTAACGGTTCAGCGGCGGCAGTTGAGACCGGTGGAAGACCGCTAATAGCTGATAGCTGTCAACTGCTTTCACAGGCACTTGCTGATTTCTTTCAGGAGCAAGTCCATGTCCAGGGGCTTTTCGAGGCAAACCTCCGCGCCACAGTCGGTGATCTGCTGGACGTTTTCCTCGCTGGGATAGGCCGTCATCGCGATCACGCGCGCGTGTCGCGTCTGGTCGTTGGACTTGATGATCCGGCACACGTCATAGCCGTCGACGCCGGGCATCTTCAGGTCCAGCAGCACCACCTCAGGCGCCAGCGTAGCGACCAACTGCCCCGCACGGAACCCGTCGTTGGCCTCAATGACCTCGAACTCCTGGAAGGCTTCCTTAATGGTCCCGGCCAGCAGTTGCGTGATTGCCGGTTCGTCGTCGACGATCAGGACGCGGCAGGGCCGCGCCTGAGCTTCCGCCGGAACGGGCATCCCATGCTGGCGGCAGAAATGAATCAAATCGTCCACGACCACCCGCCGATGCCCGCCGGGCGTACGGTATGCTTTGAGCAGACCCTGATCGATCCAATTGGCCACCGACCCGGGGTCCACATGAAGCATCTGCGCTATCGCGAACGTCGACAAATTTTTAGCCATTGCCGCCTGCCTCAAGCCTCGCTGGGGGGCTCTTATCGCCGAAAACAAGCCACTAAATCATGATAGGCAGCATGTGTCGGAAAAATGCCGCCAAGAAATATCGAGAAGGCATGAAAAAAAAGCCAAACTTACTCGCCCCCCTCGGAATACACCCTCGGATTTTTGCAGGAAGTTCAACGAGAAACATTGACAACCGGCATTCGCAGCCGATATCATAAACAGGCGTCTGTTTCTTTGGCAAGAGTTAAAATGATGCTCCTCAGGTATATTTTGAGCATGTTCTTCGCGGCGATGGCTCCCCGCCCCGCCCTCTGCCCTGTCGTGTACACACATCCGCGACTGGTCGCTGTACGATAGGCTGCTGCGGGGATTTGTCGCGCAGCAGCCGTCTTGAGTCCGACTCCCGGATCGTCCCGCGGTCATGATGCAGGAATATGAGGTCGCCGGCCGATCAATCTGATAATATCCAAAAAAAGGTATAGGTAAAATGGCAGAATCAAACGCAAAAGCAACGCCCTCCGCGGGCTACATCGGCGCCTCGGGCGCCCAGATGATCGAGCGCACGCTGCGCGAGGAAGGGGTCGACCTGATCTTCGGATTCCCCGGCGGGGTCGTCCTTCCGCTGTTCGACGTGCTGTACGGCTCGCCCATCAAGTTCGTCCTGACGCGCCACGAACAGGGCGCCACGCACATGGCCGACGGTTACGCCCGCGCCACCGGAAAGCCCGGCGTCGTCATCGTCACCTCCGGTCCCGGCGCGACCAACACCGTCACCGGACTGGCCAACGCGAACATGGACTCCATCCCCATGGTCGTCATCACCGGGCAGGTCAAGAGCACCCTGATCGGAAACGACGCGTTCCAGGAAGCCGACATGACCGGCATCACGCGCCCCATCACCAAGCACAACTTCCTGGTCAAACGCGCCGAAGACCTCGGCCGCGTGCTCCACGAGGCCTTCCACATCGCCCGCACCGGCAGGCCCGGACCGGTGCTGGTCGACGTCCCCGTTGACGCCCTGGTCAACAAACTTGCCGAAGAACCGGACCTGGCCATGCGCCTGCCCGGATACAAACCCCGCTACAGCGGGCACACCGGGCAGATCAAGACCGCCGCCGACGCCATCAACGCAGCCCAGCGCCCCGTCCTGTACGTCGGCGGCGGCGTCGTCATCAGCGGCGCCACGCAGGAACTGCGCGCGGTGATGCACAAGGGCAAGCTGCCGGCCACCACCACGCTGATGGCTCTGGGCAGCGTCGACGAGAGCGACCCTCTGGCCCTGCAGATGCTGGGGATGCACGGGTCGGCCTCGGCCAATTACGCCGTCCAGGAGTGCGACTGCCTGATCGCCGTCGGCTCGCGGTTCGACGACCGTGTCACGGGCAAGCTCGAGACCTTCGCCCCGCACGCCAAGATCATCCACGTCGACATCGACCCGACGTCGATCTCCAAGAACGTCGTCGTCGACATTCCCGTCGTCGGCGACTGCAAGGACATCCTCGCGCGGATGCTCGAACACATCCAGACTCCCGACCGATCGGCCTGGCTGGACAAGATCGCCAACTGGAAGAAGAAGCACCCCTTCAAGTACGACCGCAGCGGCGACGGCAAGATCAAGCCCCAAGCCGTTATCGAGGCCGTCGGCGACCTGACCGACCACGATGCCATCATCGCCACCGGCGTCGGGCAGCACCAGATGTGGGCCGCCCAGTTTTACGGCTGGCGCAAGCCCCGCCAGATCATCACCTCCGGCGGGCTGGGGACGATGGGCTTCGGATGCCCGGCCGCTATCGGCGCGCAGTTCGGGCGTCCGGACGCCGCGGTCATCGACATCGACGGCGACGGCAGCTTCTCGATGACGATGGTCGAGGTCATCACGGCGGTGGCTCACGACCTGCCGGTCAAGTTCGTCGTGCTCGACAACGGATACCTGGGCATGGTTCGCCAGTGGCAGGAGATGTTCTACGGGCGGCGGTACTCGTCCGTGAACCACCCCTGTCCGGATTTCGTCAAGGTCGCCGAAGCCTTCGGCGCCCGCGGGCTGCGGGTCTCGCACCCGGGCGAACTTCGCGACGGCGTCAGCGAAATGCTCAAGAGCCCCGGGCCGACGATCCTGGTCGCCGACGTCGAAGAGGAAGAAAACGTCTACCCCATGGTGGCCTCGGGCAAGAGCCTGCACGAGATGGACCTGGGCAAACTGGCGTAGTGGCACAGGCTTTCCAGCCTGTGGCCTCGGAAATGAAAATAGACTCAGACACAGCCTGGAAAGGCTGTGCCACGGAGAACAGCACATGAAACACGTTATCAGCGCTTTGGTCGAGAACCAGTCGGGCGTCCTGGCGCACGTCGCCGGGATGTTCGCCGCCCGCGGGTTCAATATCGATTCCCTCGTCGTCGGGCGAACAGAAGACAGCAACCTGTCGCGCATGACGATCGTGGTCGTCGGCGACAGCCGCGTCCTCGAACAGGTGCGCAAACAACTGGGCAAGATCGTTCCGGTCGTCAAGGTGCGCGACTTCACCGACGTCGCGTACGTCGAGCGGGACCTGCTGCTGGTCCGCGTCCATACCCCGCCGGAAAAACGCCCCGAGGTGCTCGACCTGGTCACCCTCTTCCGCGGGCGCGTCGTCGACGTCGCCCGCGACAGCGTCATGATCGAGATGGCCGGTCCCGAGGAGAAGCTCGAGGCCTTCATCGACCTGGTGCGCCCCTACGGCATCCGCGAGTTGGCGCGCACCGGCGTGATCGCCATGCAGCGCGGCCAGCAGAAACGCCCCGCCGAAACGCCCGACAACGGCGAGTAGAACACCGTTCGAAGTTCGCATTCGAAGTCGCGGACGCCGTCGTCGGGTGGCATGGCGACACGCGCCAGCGGGTCGCCATGGGCTTCGGCGATCAGGAAAACAACCGCGTCGAGCAAGCTCGACCGCTAACGGAACAAGACGGTCCTGCAAACCGTTAGCGGCGGGGCTTGCCCCGCGCGTTCACGGCGGACTCTGGCCGCTCCGAACTTCGAACTCACGTCCTGAGCGGTTGCAGCACCAGGCTCGAGTCGATGGGCACGGCGCCGGCGGCGACGATGTCTTCCAGCGCCTGCTGGATGTCGCCGCTGTGCAGTTCGATGCCGCGGCAGGCGTCCTGGATCAGGTACGTCGCGAAGTCCATCCGGCAGGCGTCGACGGCCGTGTGCCGCACGGCGTACTCCGTCGCCAGGCCGCAGATGTAAACCTCGCGCACGAGATTGTCGACAAGGTAGTCGGCCAGGCCCGTGGGGTTGCGAAGGTGAACGTCGAAGAAGCTGCTGTGGGCCTCCGTGCGCGCGTCCATGCCTTTGTAGAGCACGTAGTCGACGCGGGCGATGTCCAGGGCGTCGGCCAGTTCGGCCCCGCTGGTGTGCTGCACACAATGTTCCGGAAGGAGGATCTGCCCCACGCCGGCGGCTTCGATCACCTCGCCGGGGCTCTTGCCGGGGTGGCTCGACGCGAAGCTGACATGCCCGCTCGGGTGCCAGGCCTTGGTGGCGATGACCAGGTCGAAGTGGTCCATCAGGCGGTTGATAACCGGGATGATCCTCTCGGCGTTGGGCACGGGCATCGCCCCGCCGCTGAGATAGTCGTTCTGCAACTCTTCGATGATAAGGGCACTCATGGCTCGTCTCCCTCAATTCATCATACGCTCGCCTATGGAGGATGGGCTGTCTCCTCAGTTACGGGGGAATAGTCGCGGCGGAGGCACTAAATGAAGAAGTAATTCGTTGTGAATTACTTCTTCATTTGGGGCCGCATACCCCTGTCCATCGCAAGTATTCATCAAAGCCACACAAGGGCTTTGATAAATACTTGGTGCCTCCGCCGCGACTTTTCCCCCACGCGGGCGGGGGAGAGCCTCTTGCCAGAGCCCGCGCGCCGGGCGAGAATGGCCGCATGATCCCATACCCACTCAAGAGCGTGACACAATCCGCAAGCCTTGCACTAAGCCGCAGCAGCCGCATCGTGCCCTGCACGCCCGCCCTGGCGCCGCTGGCGAAGGTTCTCTCCGGCGAGATCGCCCAGCTCACCGGCCTGCAGTTGGCGGCGGAACATGCAGCCCCGCGCGACGGCGACATCGCCCTGGCTCTCGATGCGACGATGGCGCCCGAGGCCTATGAATTGACCGTGGGCGCCTCGGCCGGCGTCCGGGCCGGGTCATACGCCGCCGCGGCGATGGGAACCGTCACGCTGCTGCAGGCGCTGCGCGGAACGTCGCTGCCGCACATGCAGGTGCAGGACGCGCCGCTGGCGCCGTACCGCGGGCTGCTGATCGACACCGCCCGGCGATGGCACACGCTCGAGACGCTCAAGAAGCTCGTCGTGCTCTGCCGCTGGTACAAGATCAACCACATGCAACTGCACCTGACCGACGACCAGTCGTTCACCTTCCCCAGCCGCGCCTATCCCAGCCTGGCCACGCCGGATCGCCACTACACGCTCGATCAGATCGCCGAACTCGTGACGTTCGCCGGCGACCGCGGCGTGGCCATCCTGCCCGAGCTCGAGATGCCCGGTCACGCGGCCGCCGCGGTAGGAGCCCTGCCCCAGCGCGTTGCCTGCGACCCGCCGACGGGCAACGTCCTGTGCCCCTCGCACGAGCAGACGTACGAGACGATGGACACGCTCATCGGCGAGATGTGCGAGGCTTTCCCGGCCAGCCCGTACTTCCACATCGGCGCCGACGAGGTCAACAAGACCCCGTGGGAAACCTGCACCCGCTGCAAGGCGTTCATGGCCCAGCGCGGCATGGAGAGCACCGAGGAGCTGTACCGCCACTTCATCGTGCGGATGAACGAAATCGTCAAGCGACATGGCAGGCGGATGATCGCC
The DNA here is from genome assembly GCA_039680605.1 of Planctomycetaceae bacterium. Taxonomy (NCBI): domain Bacteria; kingdom Pseudomonadati; phylum Planctomycetota; class Planctomycetia; order Planctomycetales; family Planctomycetaceae; species Planctomycetaceae bacterium. The sequence continues at coordinate 11,493 of JBDKTA010000054.1, forward strand.
TGGGAAGGCTTCGCCAAGACGGGCAAGATCGCCATCCCCACCGATATCACCGTGATGATCTTCGAGAGCTACTACAATCTTCCGCCGGACGTGCTTGCCGGCGGGTACCCCGTCATCAACGCGAGTTGGCAGCCGCTGTACGTCGTCAACGACCGCAACTGGACCCCCGAGCACATCTACGGCTGGAACATGTACCGCTGGGAGCACTGGTACAAGATCTCGCCGGCGTTTGAAAAGCCCATCCAGGTGCCGCCGACGGACCAGATCGTCGGCGCCCAGATGTGCGCCTGGGAACAGCCCGACGAGCTCGAGCTGCCCAGCCTGCGCCATCGCGTGCCCGCGATGGCCGAGCGCCTCTGGAACCCCCAGGCCGCACGCACCTTCGCCGACTTCGAGTCGCGCCTCAAAGACATCGACGCCAAGCTCGACAAGCTGCTGGCCTAGCGCAGGGTGCCACGCACAACTCCGTTGTGCGTGTCTGCGACCTATCGCGGCGGAACCGGCGAAGCGTTGCGGTGTTTCTTATGATGAGGTTTGCACTGCCGCAATTGTTCTGGTGGTCTGGAATCCCGGACACGCACAACGGAGTTGTGCGTGGCACCCTGGTGCGGCATCGCGCTTAATACACGAACGAGGTAGCAATGCACAAGGCAATCCTGATCGCGGTGGGATGCGTGGTTCTGGCCGGCTCGGTCGCTCGGGCGGACGAAAAGGCCGATTTGTTCGTCTCGCCGGATGGCAAAGATTCCAACGCCGGAACAAAAGACGCGCCGCTGGCGTCGCTGGCGGGGGCGCGGGACGCGGTGCGCAAGATCCGCGCGGGCGCGCCGGACCGCGCCACGCCGATCGTCGTCGAGTTCGCCGCGGGGTTCTACCCGCTCGAGGCCACCGTGCATTTTGTGCCCGCCGATAGCGGCACTGAAAAGTCGCCGACGATCTACCGCGCCGCGGCAGGGGCCAACGTCGTGATCTCCGGCGGGCGGATTCTCACGGGCTTCAAGAACGACTCCAAGGGACGCTGGACGCTGGAGATTCCCGAGGCCAAATGCCCCGAGCGCGACCCGACGGACTCCGAGGCCTGGGACGCGTACCTGGCCAAGACCGAGCTCAAGCAGCCCTCGGCAGGCAAGTGGGAGTTCAGCCAGTTGTTCGTCAACGACCAGCGGCGCTACCGCCCGCGGTTCCCCGAGACGAGCTACCAGCGGGCCAACCCCGGCCCGCCGGATGAGTTCGGGGCCAAGTTCAAGAGCGAAGGGACCAACTCCGTCAGCGGCTGCGGCGGCGATCCGAAATGGCACAACATGTCGGATGTCGAGTTCGTGCTGATGAACGGCTGGAACACCGGGCGCTACCGCGCCAAGAAGATCGAGAATGACACGCTATGGGTGACCGGCCCGGGCTGCGGCGGGGCGTGGTGGAACGGCATCGCCCGTGGACGGCGGTATTATCTTGAGAACATCTTCGACCTGATGAAGGAAGGCAACTTCTACCTCGACCGCAAGATCGGCGTCCTGACCTACCACCCCCGGGCCGGCGAGACGCCCGAGAATTGCACGGTCATCGCCCCCAAGGTCAACCGCCTGCTCGACTTCAAGGGCGACCTTGCGACGGGCAAGTTCGTCGAGCACCTGCAGTTCGTCGGCCTCACGTTCGCCCATGCCAACTGGAACCTGCAGCGCGGGACGCCCAAGGGCGGGCGCGGCTTGCCGCAGGGCGAGTTGGACGTCGACGCGGCGATCAAAGGCTGGGGCTTGCGGCATAGCGTGTTCAAGGGCGTGACGGTGCGGCAGATCGGGCAGTACGCCCTGCGTCTCGACGCCGGGTGCAAGTACAACCGCGTCGAGGACAGCGAGTTCATCGACCTGGGCGGCGGGGGCATCTGGCTGGGCTCGACCCATAACGGCGGCTGGGGCTATCACGACGACCTGCCGCTGGTGGAGAAGGTCAACAAGGAGACCGGCAAGAAGGAGATGGTTCCCGGCGACCTGACGGACGAGCTGGCGGCCTCGCACAATCTTGTGCGCAACTGCCTGGTCGCGCACGTGGGTCGCCTGCATGCCGGAAGCCTGGGCATCTGGCTGGGCCAGACGCACCACACGACGGTGGAGCACTGCGATATTTTCGACGTGTACTACAGCGGCATGAACGTCGGTTGGAACTGGGGCCCGGCGCCCGGGGCCGCCCATGACAACATCATCCAGTACAACCACATTTCGCAGATCGGTCAGGGCGTGCTGGCGGATATGGCCGCGATCTACACGCTGGGCTGGAGCAAGGGTACGGTGATTCGCAACAACGTGCTCAAGGACATCTGGTCGCACCGCAACAACCAGGGCTGCGGGTTCTACAACGACTCGGGCTCGCGGCTGTTTCGCTTCGAGAACAACCTGGTCATCGGCGCCAACGACGGGGCGTATCACAACCACCAGGGCCACGATATCACGCTGGTGAACAACATCTTCGCGCTCAACAACGGCACGATCAAGATGCAGGAGTCCGGACCGTTCACCTTTAACAATAACATCGTGTACTGGAGGCACGGGTACGGCACCAAGGGCGGGGCGCGGGTCGATGCCGCCAACAACCTCTGGTCCGGAAAGGGCGGGTTCCGCGGCGAAAAGAACTCGCTGCAGGGCGCCGACCCGATGTTCGTGGACGCCGCCAAGGGCGACTTCCACCTCAAGCCCGAGTCCCCCGCGTTGAAGCTGGGCTTCAAGCCCTTCGACTACGAAAATGCCGGCCGACTCAAAGGCTTCAAGCGCTGGTCCGACCTGGCCAAACAGCCGCAGGTGATGTACTTCGACACGCGAAGCTGGAAATAGTTTTGCAGCAGTGGTGAGTTGTGGGTTGTGAGTGGTGAGTTAGCGGCGGGGCTTGCCCCGCGCGTTGCAGAGCGAACAACCCGCCACAGTCGAACATGAACCTTCGGTGCCACCCGAAACCATGAAAGTCTCGGGTGGCATGGCGACACGCGCAGCGGGTCGCCATGGGCGTGAGATGAGCATCGTGGCGCCCCACGAAAAACGGAAACGTGTGTCGCCTGCCACCCATCTGCTCGCGTCATTCTCCTGAGGCAGAGACAACAACGCGCGGGTAAGCCCCGCCGCTAACGGTGCAGCACGACGTGCTTGGCGCCGGCGGCTTCGAAGGTGCGCAGGGCGGCGGCGAAGGCGGCGTTTTCCGGCTGTGACAGCGCGGTCTGGAACGTGTCTTCGGTCATCCACCCGACATTGCCGCTGCGGGTCAGATAGGCGCGGCCGTTGCCGTGATTGTCCTTGAGATCGCAGGCGATCATTGCGCGAGGATTTGCCTCGTCCGAGGTCTGGCTGCTCCACTGAAAGAAGTAGCTGCTCAGACCCTCCTGCCATTTCTTGTCGCCGCCGCACCTGAAGGCGCTGGGGGGCAGATATCCCGCATCGACCAGGTCCCAGGGTTTGGCGGGCACGGCATCCTTCGACCGCTCGTATTGGCGCATTGCCCCGCCAATTACCTTGAGGTTCATCTGACACGAAGACTTTTGGGCTTCGCCCAAGGCGCTGCCGATCACGGGAATCAGGATGGCTATCAGCACACCCACCAGCAGAATCGTACTGCCGGAGACGACCGTTGCGGCGATGGCCATGCCCTTGCCGCGTTTCGCGTGGGCGCTGCGCACCCAGGCCACGATCCCCACCACCAGCCCTGCCAGCGAGAACAGCACTCCCGCGCCCCAGAGCACCAGCAGCGGCAGGGCTACCAGCGACAAGATCAGCGCCACGATCGACAGCGCCGGGATCGGAGCGGCGGCGACCGGCGGGGCGCCCCACGGACCGGACATCGGCGGGGGGCTGACGGCCGGCGGCGCTGCTGCGGGCACCGTGACGACCTGTCCGCACTTGGGACAGCGGCCTTGCTTGCCGCCCATGTCGTCAGCGACTTCGATGCTCTGCCCGCACGTGCAGTTGAAGGTGATCATGCTATGACGCTTTCTGAAGAATCGCTATTTCAGCGGAATATTTTTAGCGCCCGAGGCCTCGACGGCGGCCAGGGCGGCAGCGAATGCCGCGTTGTCCGGCTGTTGCAGCATAGTGCGAAATGCGTTTTCCGGAACGAACGTTACGTTGCCGTGGACGGTGAGAACGCAGCGCCCGCCGCTGTGGTGGTCTTGGAGGTCGCATGCGGCCAGGGCGTGGCCACGATACTGATCGAACTTTCGAGCGTCCGGGGCAAGATAGAAATAGCTGCTGCGCCCCAGGGTCCAGGTGGTGTCGCCGCCGCACTTGAAACCGCTTTCGGGCATCAGGCCCGCTTTCACCAAGTCCATCGGGCGCTGAGGCCGGACGGCGTTCTGACGCTCATACTCGCGCAGGGCGCTGCCGAACATCTTCATGTTGCTCAAGCAGGCGGCCTTTCTGGCCTCGCCCAAACTGCTGCCGATGACGGGAACCAGGATCGCCACGACTACCGGCGCGGCCAGCAGTGTCATGCCCGAGAGAATGGTGGCCGCCAGGGCAACACCGATGCTGCGTCCCTTGCGCCCGCTGGTGGCCAGGGCGATGATGCCCAGGACCAGCGCTATTATCGTCAACAACAACCCCACGCCAAAGATGACCGTGAGGATGCCGATGATGGCCAGCACCAGCGCCGTGACAGCCATGCCACCGGCGGGCTTGCCCGCTACCGCCGCGGCGTAAGGCGATGGTGGCGGACTGGCATTGGCGAATGCGTTTTCAGGTTGCTGGTTCTGACTCATGATGTTTCCTTTCCCGTAGCAGAAGGGCGTTTATGCCGTGTTGCCCAAGATGTACCCTCTGCGCTAAGGCCTGTCAATGGAGGGAGGATATGGAATATCCAGCGGGTTGTTGGCTTGGCTTATGGAAACCGCAGCGTCAGCACCCATTTCTCCCATTGCTTCTGGAAGACGGCCATGTCGGGATTGCCCAGAACCGTCTTGAGCGTCTGGTAGCCGGTGGGGTCCTTGGCCGCGTTGGCGGTGAACTCCTGGTAGTACTTCTTGAGCAGGCCCTTCTGCTGGAGGTAGTAGCAGAGGTAGCGGCTTTGTCCGTAGTTGTCGCCGCCGTAGAACGTGCGGCTGTCCATTGCCGTGAGCTTCTCGAACGTCGGCAGGCGTTTGGCGGCGATGGCCTTTTGCAGGTGCGGCAAGCGCCAGTTGGTGTATCCGCAGATGCGTCCGTCCTGCTCGCCGGACTGCTCGTACAGCGAGCCCAGCCCCTCATTGAACCACGCCGGGCAGTCGGCGAAGTTGGCGGCCATGAACGGATGCACGATCTCATGCACCAGCGTGCCGCCGCCGGTGGCGATGTTCATCACCAGCGCGCCGTCGGCGTCGCTGAAGTACCCAAACGGCGTGCTGGGCTTTGATCCGAACAGGGCGGTGGCGTTCTTGTAGTAACTGTCCTCATCCTTGAACAGCCAGATGTCGAGGATCTGCGTTGGGTCGCGCGAAAAGTATTCGGCCTTGAGTTTATCGACCGCCCATTTGACGGTGCTGACGCTGCGGCGGCGGAGAGTCGCGGCGTCCTCGTCGCCAATGACCACGAACGGCGGCTGCAACACGATGGTGAACTTGTCGCTGGGCAGTTTCTTCTTGAGCTTCATGATGTGCTGGGCGTAATCGGCGGCGGTGAAATGTCGCGGCGTCGGGCCCAGGGTGTGCGGCGGCGGCGCGGGGGTGGGCTTGCCCTTGAGGGGCAGGCGGATGAGGGTCCACTTCTCGCTGCTGTACTTCAGCGGCCAGAGCTTCAGCAGCATCGGGCGCTTCATGCGCAGGTACGCTCCGCCGGCCGCGGCGGGCTCGTGGTAGATCACTTCGTCGGCGGCCGCGTCGTAGCCCAGGATCAGGCGGAAGTGCTCGCTGGCGTTGGCGGTGTCGTCGTAGTGCATGCAGATGATGGAGGGCACGCCGGCTCGCAGGTCGCCATGGAGGGCGGCGAACTGGGCGTCGATGTCGGCCGCGGCGCCGGCGGAGACGGTCGCGGCGCCGTCGCCGCATTTGAAGCCGATTCGCTCCAGGGCGGCCATCAGATCCCGCGTGTAGCATCCCCGCCCCAGTTCGGCGGACAGGCCCGAGACGTTGAAGACATAGTCCTGATTGATATCGGGGCGCCCGAGGTGCGCCGCCCACATGGCCGCGCATGCTTCGCCGCAGAAGTCCGGCTTTTGCTGCACGTGGGGCACGCCCGCGATCGCCACCGATTTGAGTTTCGCCGTCGCCCGAGCGGCGGTGGAAGACGGCGCTGCGCCCAGCGACGCTGCCGCAAGGGCCGCCAGCAGGACCGGGATGATAACGGCATTTTGCAGGATCAGTCTCATGGCAGCTTCTCCGCGCCGCTTACGGGCGAGACGCCCGTGCTACTCATGGGCAAGATGCCCATGCTACTCACGGGCGAGACGCCCGTGCTACTGTCGCTTGCGCTTGCTCAAGGCGGCATTTACCTGCGCCAGTTGTTCGGCCGCCGCTCGCGAGATGTGCCCTTCCTGATAGATCTCCAGGTTCAGCGTGACGGCACACCTGCGGCGTCTGGCCTCGGTCAGCATGCGGATCAACTGCGGCGTCTGGTATGCCTGCCCCCCGACGGGAGTGTTGGGCGTGCTGTGGACCCACCCGCCCTTAGTCGCCGGCGTGGTGATGTGCGCCTGCAGGCCTTCCTGTGGACCGTCGGGATATCGCCCGCCGGCCGACAGCGGCAGATGCCCATGCCCGCGGATCAGCTCCGGCGAGAGCATGTCTTCCCAACTCGCCAGGTCGCCCCAGTCGGTGACCTTGGGCATCACCCAGGAGTTCCAGCAGATCAGGCGCTGGGGGTTGCCGGTGCGGGCGGTCGCGGCGAGCTTCTGCCACGGCGGGTTATACGGATAGTAGCAGAACATCGCGTCGTCGAACCACCACCCGGCCAGGCGCCGCCCGTACCGCTTGCCCGCCTCGGCGATGATCTTCATCCAGCTTTTGAAGAACGCGCTCTTGTCGGTCTTGTCGAACCCGGTGAGCGACCACCACGGCCCGTCGTCATGGCCGGGGTGGTAGTACAGCATCAGCCGCGCGCCGCGCTGGGCGAGGGCGTCGGCCAGTTCGCCGATCAGGTCCCGCTTGCAGGTTCGCCCGGGCAGGATTTTGTCGATGGCGGCATTGGGACCGGGCCAGAAGAACCCCGCGTGGCTGGTGGTCCAGATGACGTGCCCCGCGCCGGCGGCGGCGACGGTGTCGGCCACGCGGTCCACGTCCAGGGCGTCGACCGCCTGGGCGTAGGGTAGCGGCCCGCCGTGATGCGGGCAGGTCTGGCTGGTCCAGTGGAACATGAGTCCGTAGCCTGCCTCGGCGAGCCACTGGCAATCGCCGCCGCTCTTGCGGGCCTGCTGGGCGATGCGTTTGGCAACGGCGGGTTTGACGATCTCCAGCGAGAACAGCCGCTGGAGATGCCCCTCGACGGAGCGCAGGCTGATGACGTTCTTTCCGCCGGTCAGCCGCGCTTTGCCCAGCGCCACGCGCTGCCATCGCGGACCGACGTGCGCCCGCAGCGTACACTTGCCCGCGGCGACCTCGATGAGCGGCCGGCTCTTCATGCCCTCGGCCACCACCGCCAGTTCGTACTCGCCCGCCGACGGGACGTTGACGTGCCAGCCGATGATCTCGTTGTGCCCGGTCCACCCGCCCAGCCAACCGCGTTTGGCGATGCCGACGGCGGCCTCGGTCATGGGGCCGAACTTTTCGGCGTCGGCGGCCAGCAGAACCGTTCGATCCGCAGGGGCAATTTTAATCATCGCCAATCTCCATACCGTGGCGCAGACGATTGTCAGTCCAATTCCGCGGGGATTCAATGCAAAAGAAACTGCTGCGCCGCCAGCGGCGCCGTCGGGGTCCCTGGCGCGCAACAGGGAACTTGCGTATATAATCGCCGCCGCAGAAGCAGTCGAAAAATCTGCACCTCCGAAAAAAATTCTCAAAATAGTTCCGCGGCAGTGACATAGGGTTGTCACTGCCATAACCGATGCTATCCGCAGAGTCGCCCGAAGCGAGCGGCCCCGGATAGCCGCATGAAAGGCAGGACGGGGCCATGAGCATCAGTCGGGTACACCGGTTGCTGAAATTGATCACGCTGCTGCAGAGTTCAGCGAGCTTCACGGCCGACGAACTGGCCCGCGAGCTCGAGGTGTCCAAGCGGACGATTTTTCGTGATTTGAACATGCTGGAACTGGCGAACATTCCGTATCACTTCGATCCGCAGCGCGGATACACCATCGGGCGGCACTTCTTTCTGCCCCCGGTGAACCTCACCCTCGGCGAGGCGCTGGCGGTGCTGCTGCTGGCCGGACCGCTGCGATCGGGCAAAGACCTGCCCATGATGGGCAACGCCTCGCGGGCGGCGATGAAGCTCGAAAGCGTCCTGCCCCCGGCCATCCGCCAGCACATCGGCGACAGCATGGCCAACTTCAGCTATGACGCCGGCCCGGTCAGCCGCCACCATGGGCTCGATCAGGACTTCGAGAACCTCTCCAAGGCCATCGCCGAGCGGCGTCTCTGCCGCATCGTCTACATCAGCTTCTTCGAGCGCAAGCAGCTCGAGCTGGAGGTGCAGCCGCTGCGGCTGTCGTTCGTCGCGCGGGCGTGGTACCTCATCGCCTGGTCGGTCTCGCACAAGCAGGTGCGCACGTTCAAGCTCGGGCGCATCCGCAAGCTCACCGTCACGCAACAGACCTTCGTGCCGCCGGATATCGATCTCGACGAGCATTTCGGCCAGGCATGGGCGATGATCCCCGAGGGCCGCCTCTACGACGTGCATGTACACTTCGAGCCCAAGGTGGCCGGCAACGTCGCCGAAGTGCAGTGGCACCCCAGCCAGAAGGCGCAGTTCAACGACGACGGTTCGGCCGACCTGTACTTCCGCGTCGACGGCATCGGCGAGATTTCCTGGTGGGTCATGGGCTACGGCGACCAGGCGCGGGTGGTGGCGCCGCCGGAGTTGCGGCAGCGCGTCGCGCAGATCGCCGGCGCCATGCTCGCCCAGTACCAGCGGGAGGGCCTGCAATGAGACTGCTCATTCAGCGAGTGCTCTGGGCCCGCGTCGAGGTTCTGGGTCGAAACGTCGGCCGCATCGAACAAGGCCTGCTGGTCTACGTCGGCGTGTCCGCCGGCGACGGAGCCCGGGCCGACCAGTGGCTGCCTCTGGCCGACAAGGTCGCCCAACTGCGCATCTTTGAAGACGACGCCGCCAAGATGAACTTAAACGTCCGGGACCGCAGCGGGGGGGCGGTCCTGGTCGTGCCTAACTTCACCCTGTTAGCCGACGCCCGCAAGGGGCGGCGCCCCAGCTTCGATGCGGCCGCTCCCGCCGACGAAGGGCGTCAGGTTTTCGACCGGTTCGTCCAGGCCCTGCAAGCGGCGGGGCTCGAGGTGGCCCAGGGGCAATTCGGAGCCGACATGCTCATCGACAGCGCCGCCGACGGACCGGTGAACGTGATCATCGACAGCCCCAGCCCCGAAGCGGCCGCGCCCTCCGAGGCCGCCCAGCGCGGGGCGGGCGGTCTTTAGTCTGGATATTTCACCGCGGAGAACGCAGAGACCGCAGAGGTTTATGAACGAAAATAGATGGCTCCGCGGTTCATGGTGTTCTTGGGTTAGCGAGCCCCTGGCATGCCAGGTGGGACCGGCAGTTGTTTGGAACTAACGAAGCCGACAACAATACCCGACCCGCCGGTCCCACCTGGGATGCCAGGGGCCACGCAGTTGTGAGCAACAGCAGTTGTGAGTGGTGAGTGGTGAGTGGTGAGACTCACAACTCACCACTGACAACTTCTTTCAGGCCTTCTTTCAGAGCTTGACGGCCAGCGAATCTTCGCCTATGCTTACTCGTGCCGGGAGTGTGCCCGAGTGGACAAAGGGATCAGACTGTAAATCTGACGGCTCAGCCTTCGGTGGTTCGAATCCACCCGCTCCCATAAGGCAGTAATCAGTAACCAGTGATCGGTAATCAGTTTTTCCTGATTACGGATTACCGATGACTGATTACTGCTTTGGTTTGCGGGCGTAGCTCAATGGTAGAGCGCCACTCTTCCAAGGTGGATGTTGAGGGTTCAAGTCCCTTCGCCCGCTGAGTACAAGCCGCCGCAAGTAAGGCACTTGCGGCGGTTTTCTTTTTGGGGAAAATCAGGGTTTGGAGGTTTTATAACAAAAAATATAATAGCCGTGTTATAATCTGCGGCCCATGACCTCCGCTAGCACAGTGCGAAAACGCCTCACGGTGCCCGGTTCGATCTACCTCAACGGCCGGCGATACTGGTGGCGCGTGAGACTTCCCGGCCAGCCCTCGCATGTCGCGCGGCCTCTGGTAGCTGACGGCGCACGGTTCGCCACGACCGACCGCGCCGCAGCGGTGGAGATCGCCAGGTCGATGTACGCCGCCGCCTTGGCACGCGTCGACCCGGAAAAGATAGACGCCCGCGCCACCGTGGAAACGGCCCTGGCGGCCTACCAGACTTATGCCGACCAGTATTACCGCGCTGCCGATGGAACGCCCACCGGCGCCGCCGACAACGTGAAGAACGCCATCGCCCACGCTCTCGAACACTTCCGGACCTTGCCCGTCGCCGACTTCGACGCGACGGCCCTCGAAGCGATCCGCGACCGGATGATCGAGGAGGATTACGCACTCAACACGATCAACGGCCGCGTGAAGATCATCCGCCGAGCCTTCCGTTGGCTGGCCAAGAGGAAGATAGCGCCCTGGTCGGCGTACCACTCGCTGACGACGCTGGAGCCGCTGCAGCCCCGCGGCCGAACGGAGAAGCATGTCAGCGGGCCCGTCAAGTTCGCGCGCGAGACTACGCCGGTCAGGCCGGCCGATGAATCAGACGTGCTGACGGCCGCCGGTTACGCCGGGCCGGTCGTCGGGGCCATGATGCGCCTGCAGCTCCTGACGGGTATGCGATCGGGGGAACTGGTCATCATGCGGGCCCAGGACATTGATTCCAGCGGCAAAGTATGGGCGTACCGCCCTCTTCACCACAAGGGCACCGCCCGCGGGCTCTCGCGCGTGGTGGCGCTGGGGCCGCGTGCCAAGAAACTGCTGCGGCCGCTGCTGAAGAATTCCGGGGAGTATCTATTCAGCCCGCAGGCCGCCACGCGGGAGAGGTTTGCCACCTGGCGAGCCGCCCGCAAGAGCCCGGTCCAGCCCTCGCAAATCACCCGAAAGAAGGAACGGCCGGCGCTGGCTCCAGGCCCACGGTACACCACCGAGACCTACGCCCAGGCTGTTCGCTATGCCATCAAGGCAGCGCGCAAGGCCGGCCAGACGGTCGGGGACTTCAGCCCCCACCAGATCCGCCATGCGATGGGAACCCGCGTCCGGGGGCAGCTCGGTCCTGAGGCCGCCCAGGCAGCCCTCGGGCACCGACACCTCAAGACGATGGAGATCTACGCGGCGCTGACCTGGCAAAAGCAGCAGGACGTTGCGCAGCGGATGGGCTGACGCCTCAGCGTTAGTTTGGGCGAGGCCTGCCGCTCTGCTCCCACCAATCGTCTGGGGACCGCTTCTTATCCTGCCTGGGATTGTGGTCCTCAAGGGCATTCCAGGACTGGAACCGCAGCGCGGCTGTCACGCGAATGTCTTCATTGGAGGCAACGTTGTAGGCCTGCTCATACAGGATGGCGGGGTCCTCGATCCATCTGTCCTGGTCGTCGTTGCGTATTCTCGATCTGATTTTGTCGGCCTCCGAGATGCATCGCGTGGCATACTCGTCCCGAGAGGCCCTATTAAGAGCGGCGGCCCAGGCCAGCATTTCCTCCGCTGACAAATCGATGGAGGTAGGCTGGCCTTTTCTGAGCCGGTCGCTGATCCGGACCTGCATGGCACTGTCAGGATTGCGGCATTGGCCAAGTCTTGCTTCGTTTGCTTCTACCCAGTTGAACTGCGCGGCGGCGACAGGAACGGTCTTGGATGGCTTGGAGGATGATGGTTGGTTTCTCGAGCAGCCCCAGAACAGGCTCAAGATGCACAAGGCTGCCACGGGGATAATTCGTCGGTCATTCATGGCGCGTTGTGTTCTCCCTCGCCTGAAACTCCAAGGCGCTAACCTTCTCCCCGTGCCAGTACCAGGCGTGAACCGTGACCGGCGGAAAGCCTGGACCGGTGAATTCCCAATGACCGTGAAACTTTCTTTTGGAGTCGCACGGTCCATGGGACCACCCATTCCAACGTCCGTCAGGTCCTTCATCGTTATGTATCGAAATCTCAATCGGCTGATCGGTCCACCGGCTATGAGTAACCCAGATGGTGCAATCCGACCCTCGCTCCTTCACGGAATACTTCCCGGTATATGACGATAAGGTACATAAGGCGATTGCCAGAGCCACGACGCTAAGAACGCCCACAACCCAATGCTTCCATCTAAGGATGAGCGTTAGTGCGGTCACCTTATTCCCCTTGTTTCATCAGCGGCAGGTGGGCGATGATCTTGTACGCCTTGACGTCCGAGGCCTTGACCTCCATGTCGGCAAAGCCCTCGGCCAGAGACGCCAGGATCACCCTGCGGCCCTTGAGAATCACCTTCTTAACCTTGGCCCGCCACTCCCCGCCGCTTTTAACCAGCACGCAGCAGACGCCCGAGGTCGGGTGTCGGTTGGGATCCACCACCACCATGTCGCCGCTGTGGTAGTCGGGCTCCATCGAGTCGCCCACCACCCGAACGGCAAAGGCATTGCGCGGGGCGTCGGCGAACTCGAGGAACTCATCGGCGGCGCCGGGCTCGAACTGCTCGGCCTCCACGGTGTCCACGCCGTGGCCGGCGGCCAGGCGCCCGATAACAGGGATGTGCTGGCCCGGCCGACGCGATGATGTCTGCTCGGGTGAGATCGTGCTGTAGCCTCGAAGGGCGGGTCTCACGGTTGCCAGCAGTGATGCCTTGGGCGCTGCCGGCTTAGCAGCCTGAGGTTCCTCACGTGCCGGCGGTCTGGCCGCCAGGTCCGCCACGGCGCGGGCATAGCCGATCATCTCCATGCGCTGGGCGTCGTCGAGGCGGCGGAATACGTCGAGCATCCTCGCCTCATCGGCGCTGGTGGCCATGTCGTATCCGGGCGTGGCAACGCGATAAAAACTCTCCACCGCAACGCCGCAGGCCTTGGCGATGGTGGCGGCGTCCTTGTAGTCCAAATCGTGCCTGCCGGCGAGGATCCGGCTCAACGTGGTCGGGTCCTTGCCGATCAGGCTGGCGATGTTCTTTCCCAGAACGCCTGAGGACTTGATGGCAAGGCGCATCTTGTCGCGGTCGAATGCGTCCATAAGGCAAATCGTACGGGCAATTAGAGATTTTTCGCCACAAAACAATTTTTTTTCGCGCACGCAAGCTGCGCGTACTTAGCGTTTTACGACAAGTATGCCTGCAACTTGTCATAAAATGCCAAGGCACCGCCTTGACTATCGGCATAAAACGCCGATAATGAAGGCATGATGACCTCCGCCGTTCAGCACGCTTCCGCGTACACCCAACAACACAAGACCCCATGGTCTTTGTGCACGGTCCCTTCGGGAGCCGAGTACCCTCTTGGCGGAGGTCGCACTCGGTTCTCAGGCGAGCAGGGTTCCGCAGCCGCCAAAACGGCTGCGGTCCCTGCTTCTATTTTTCCAACTCAAGAATCGCGCGTGTCGCATGCTCCTCCACATGCGTCACAGTCGCAGGCCGGGTCCTTGGCGCCATCCCCTCGCCAAGGCCCGGCCGTTGTTTCTTCAGCCGCCGCTGGCGCAGCCGGCGTGGCCACGAACGGAGTATCAAGCCAGGACTCCCATGGTTGCCAGCGGCGGTTCATTGTTCTCATTGTCGCCCCAGCGCGATCGCGCGTGAAGGCCGACCTGTTGCCCCCACAGACCTACGGACGGGCTCTTGACCTTGCGGCAGCAATCTGTTGCCCCCACGACGGACGTGGGGGCAGCGCCGCCCTGACGGAGGTCTTTGAGATGGCCGTTTTCACTTCCTTCGGGCCTACGCCATGGACAACCGGGCAGCTTGCCGCGCTGCACGGCGTCAACGCCGGCCTGGCCAAGCGCCGCCAGCAGGCCCTCGACGAATGGGTCGTGACGGTCCTGGCCGTTCCGCTGGTGGCCCGTTCGGCCCGCGCCGACCAGGCGGCCTGCTCGATCGCGGCGATGGTCGAACGCCTCGCGGCGCTGCTGGACCGCGACCGCCAAAGCGTCATGGCACACCTGACGCGACTGGTGAAGGTGGCCTACGACCGCCAGGCCTCCAGGACGCTCGACGACGCGGCCAAGCGGCTGCCGTCTCAGAGCCGTCAGATTTCAGCTATCAGCCGACAGCCGTCTCGAAAGGTCGGTGTCGCATGAGCGCAACGCAGTACTACGTCGGCCAGCGCGTGATCTTGAATCAGAAGCCGTTCATTGTCGTTGGTCTTCGAACCTCGTCCGAGGCCGCCATAAAGCTGGTCGCCGAGAACCCCGGCAGCAAATGGACAGCCATCGATAACGGATGGTTCCTGGTCGTCAAGCCCGCAGAGACGTTTGCCCCGGCTCCAAGCACGGGAGGGGCGAAATGACGCAGTCCGCTACAAGCCGCCACACCCCCTCTGGCGCCGAGAGGGTCCTGGACGCCCTGACCGGTCCGGATCGTGGCTCGAAGGCCCGTTTTCGACAGCCTCACGATAGCGAAACGAGCCTCAAAAACGATGCGGCCGTGCACCAGATGCGCGTGGCGTTCCTGGCCGACTTGCCCGTTCGGCAGAAGGGCCTGTTCATCCGGGCCTTTACCGGCAAGAGCCGCAAGGCCGCCATGCGGGCCATGTGCCTACAGTGCGTCGGCAATGAGTCAAAAAACGTCGCCGCCTGCAACGCGGTCTGCTGCCCGATGTGGCCGTACCGGGAGGTGCGCTGATGGTCGCACTAACCCGGAAGAACAGATGCGCTATCTGCCGTCGCCCTGTTCGTGCGGACGCAGAGAACACATGGGACCGCCAACACCCGGACTGGGACCTTCCGGCCCACTGGATTTGCGTCGACGAAGCGGTGCACAAGACCGCGATGCCGACCAACCGCGGGGCAATCCTCGTCAACGGCCGCAAGGCAGCGGCGCTTCTGGACATCAGCTACAAACAGTTCACTCGCCTCCTGCCCAGGCTCAAAGCGGCAGGCCTCAAGGTCGTGGAAGTCCCATCGAGCATCCGGGGTGGACGCCCGACCGTTCGCTACGTCTCCAAAAGCATCGACGCCATGATCGACCGCGCCGCGCGTCGGGAGGAGTCGCTGTGCTAGAGCTCATGGAAAACCCCGCCATCCAGTTCCTGCAGTGCCTGGCCGCGATGGGCGCTCTGGCGGCCATGGGCCTTCTTGCCGGCGCGTGCATCGACGCGATGATCCGCTCGCATTCGAAAGAGGAGGAATTATGACCACCGAAACCAAGAGCCGCGATGTCTACCTGGACCCCAAGGCCTACGCCGACGTGTTCGAGCAGTGGCTTGTCATGACCTACCCGGCCGTCTCGGGGCCGTCGACGCTTGAAGACGCGGCCGCATGGCTTGAGGCCGAGTGGAACGCCGGCGACTACCGCAAGGAACCTCTGGCCGGCGGCTTTGCCATCGAGACCCGACGCGACGACAGCTCCGGCGGCATCGGCCGCGCAGACGTGATCACGGCCCTGAGGGGCCGGATCGCCTACTTCCTGCCGGTGCCGACGGACTGGCTGGCTGTCACCGACGCCGGGGCGGACCTGCTGAGCATCGACAACGTCCCGGTGCCCCTGGCCGAGGCGCTGCTGGACATCCAGGCCGTCGAGTACGGCCTGAGAGCCGACCTGATGGAGCATCTGGGCCTGGCCGACAACGACCCGGCCGCCGAGGGCTTTTACCCGCACCTGTCGGTGGCCTCCGTGCGGCCCGTCGGCGACGGCACGCTGACATGCGTGGGCATCGAGAGCCGGCTCGAGGAAGGCCGACAGACGTTTTCACCCATCAAGCATGCCGACGGGGCGGGACGCGGAAACCGGCGCTGGGCACTAGACACGCCCGCCGGACATGGGCTCGTTGCCCATGCCGCTTCCCGCTCCGGCGGCACCACACGTGAAGGAGCATAGCACTATGGCACGGAAGCGAAAACCCAAGGTGGTGCAGGTGGAGTTGATCCCGCGCGAGCACGAGGGCAAGGTCCGCCAGCCCTACCAGATCATGGAGGCCCTGGTCGACAAGCATCACGACCACCTGGAAAGCGCCAAGATCGCCCTGGCGTGGCGCAAGGGCTGGAAGCCCAACCCCGACGGCCATCTGCAACTGGGCAAGGCCAAGAAGTCCACCGACCTCGATCGCGAGATGCACGTCTTTGACTTCGTGATCCTGTTGAACTTCGAGGTCTGGAACAAGGCCGACTTCACCCGCGAGCAGATGGAGGCCCTGATCGACCACGAACTGTGCCACTGCGACGTGTCCAAGGACAAGACCGACGAGGTCAAGATGGACAGCCTCGGCCGGCCCATCTGGCGCATCCGAAAGCACGACGTGGAAGAGTTCCAGGAAGTCATCGCCCGCCACGGCGCGTGGACGCTGAACCTGCAGAGCTTCGCCCAGATGCTCGACCAGGCCCCCCAGCCGCTGCTGGAAACCGCCGGCGCCGCCGGCGCATAGACCCGAACGCTTCACGCTGTTTGACAACCGAATATTTCACCGCAGAGGACGCGGAGAAAGCGGAGTTGCTGGGCGGCAATGGCCCGGCTTCGTGGTTTCTTCGTACTCTGCGGTGAATCAAGAATGCTGTCGTGCTGCGAAAGCAGAGCGGAGTAATTCGGAGCACCAATGGAGAGACAACTCCATCAACGCGCGAACTTGCGATGTTTGCCCCCCGCGACCAGGCTACAAACGGAGCTACTGCGGCCCGGCTATGCATGACGACACGCCAGCATTCAATGCCGGGAGCCATGTGGCCAAAGCCACGGTTCCGCGGACTCTCGCTCTCCGCCGCCTCGGGCCAGATACCCGACACGCGGCGGGCTCCACACCGCGACGGTCTCAGCGGGAACCAAACCGGCATCTGAAACCCACAGGATCTCTGCGGCTTTCCAAGGCATAAACAGCCCGCTCATTCTGAACTTGGAGGCGGGCTAGACGACGGCCTCCGTGCAAGGCCGTTCGAGACACGGTCAGGAGTTCAGGGAAAAGAGATCCGCCTTACCACCAGAAGAAGTGAAGACTCAGATGTCAATGTCGGCAAGGCCCTGCCAGGCACGGATGGCAGGGCCGGCGGCAACGGAAACGGAAAGGACGGGCCAATGTGCCAGGGATGTGAATGGGAAGACCTCATCGAGCGGATCGACGAGATGCTCGATGAGGAAAAGTACGAATGGGCCGCCGACACCCTCGAAGGCATCCGGGGATGGGTGGCCCGCAACGAGCACTGCACCGACAAGCAAAAACAGGCCGTCGACAACATCGAAGAGGCGGCCGCCGGCCGCTCCTGATCGGGCGGCAAAAACGAAAGGACACGACCACCATGAATGACATGAAAGACACAGCGGCAGTTGTTGCGTCGATTGCCCGAGCGCTGCCGACAGCTACGAACTTCGAGTTCTACACCAACGCCTTCGGCCATGATGCCGTCGCCTTCGATTATGAAGGCATCCGGTACTGCGGGGAATGCAGCTACCCGATCAAGTTGGATGAAAGCAGGGGCAACTTTGCTGTCGGCACTGGCGCGGCGATGGAGTTGTCTGCCAAGATCAACTTGCCGACAGTCAATGCCGGCCATGAACCGAAACCCATCAGCGAAATGACCATGGCTGACATCGAGGCCTGGGCCCGCCAGCACCTGCCCCAAGGCGCAACGATCCAGATCGAGATCACGCACTACCGTCACGGCGGCTGCGAGTTCGTCTCCGAGGCTTCGATGTACGTCGACGAGAAGTGGCGCGACATCAACCCGCAGCGCACCCTCGACGACGCCATGGCCCAGATCAACCCGCCCAAGACCATGCTGGCGGAGATCGCCTCAGAGGCGGCAATGAGGGAGGCGACGGAATGAGCCTGGCACTCAACGCCATCCGAAAAGAAATGGCTGCCACGCGGCCGTACATCACCACCGCCGGCGACTACGCATGGGGCCGGTTCAGCGGCCTGTCGCTGGCGGCTTTCCTGATCGACTGCAACCACCCGGAAACTGGCCACTGCCCCGACTGTGCCGCCGCCCTGCCCGCCGACGGGTCCTGCTGCGACGCGTGCGGATGGGTGCTTTCCAGCGACGGCTTGAAGCGACGAACACAACCAAAACCTTAGAACCTCTGCGGGCTCTGCGCCCTCCGCGGTAAAGCTTGCAACGAAAGGACAAGACCACCATGACCACGACCACCAAACCCACAGACGCCCCTCCTGAAACTGTCGAAGCGGAGGTTGTCGACCCGACGGAACAAATCGCCCTGGCGCCGGTGCAGAAGGTCCGCACGGCCGACCTGGTGGTTTACACGCCTGAGCAAGTCTCGCTCCTCAAGCGAACCATCGCACAGAACACCACCGACGACGAGTTCGCGCTGTTCCTGCACGTCTGCAAGCGGTCGGGGTTGGACCCGTTCGCCCGCCAGATCTACGCCATCAAGCGCCGCACCAAGAGGGGCGACGTGATGACGATCCAGACCGGGATCGACGGCTACCGCACCATCGCCCAGCGCACCAATCACTACGCAGGCCAGGACGATGCGGTATTCGATATTGACAACAAGGGACTGCCAGTGTCCGCGACGGTGACGGTCTACCGCATGGTGGACGGAATGCGATGCCCGTTCACGGCTACGGCGCGATGGAAGGAATACTCATCGAACACTAACCCGATGTGGTCTCAGATGCCCTTCAACCAGCTCGCCAAGTGTGCCGAGGCCCTGGCGCTGCGCAAGGGCTTTCCAGCCGAACTGTCGGGCCTTTACACCGCCGAGGAGATGGACCAGGCCGACCGGCCCGAGCCCCGCGAGGTTCCAGCGGCTGACCCGGCCCAGCCCAAGGCTGCCCCGAGGCACCAGCGCGTCAGCCCGCCGCCGCAGGCCGCCGCGACGCCTTCCGGTGCTGCGGCCGTGAGCGTGTTCAAGACGCCCGAATACGCCGCGATGGTCAAGGCGTTTCAGGCGAAGTTCCCCGGCTCCAGCCAGAAGCAGTTCCTCAACTACTGCATCGACGTGGCGGCCGGTCTGGATCTGACCCGGCCCGATCAATGGACGATGGGCATTGTCAAAGACATCACGGAGGCCCTGAGCCATGGCCAGCGATAACACCCACGACAAAGACGCCGGGATCCCCGGCGTGATCGACATGGCCGCGGCGCTGGCTAACGCCAAGCCGGTCAAGAACCTATTCCCCGGCGACGTGCAGGAGATGATGGACGCCGCCGCGGCCGACAAGGCCTCCGGAGGCGGAATTCCATTCGGCGACGGCGCCTCGGCCATCCCGTTCGACGACGTCATGGCCGGACCGCCGGCGCTGCCTGCGGTGCTGCTGGACCGCTCGACCCTCGAGCGCTACGCCGTCTGCCCGCTGTCGGCCTGGGCGATCGAGACCGGCGCCGTCGAGGACGCCAGCCGTGCCGCCGCCAGCGGGGATGAATGCCACGGCGTTTTGTCCGGGGCCGTCGGGCTCTACGCCGACCAGGGCATCGCCGTCTATGACTACATCCGCCAAGAGATGCTCAAGGTTCGGCCGGACCTTCAGGAAGACGTGATGGACGGCCTGAAGCGATCGGCGTGGAAGATCTCCGAATACCTCAGCGCCCGAAGTCCCGCGGACCTGGTGGCCTTCGACGGCGGCGCCGGCCCCCGAAGCGGACAACTGGCCGCCGAACTTCTGCCGGCCAACGACAGCCGCGGGCCGATTGTCGCAACCAGCGAACTGGATCTGCTGGTCGCCGGGGCCACGGCCGCCGAGATGGAAGAGACGGACTGGAAGAGCGGCCATACGCCCTGGTCAAGCGCCATGGTCCGCGACAGCTTTCAGTTCCGCATGCACGCCTGGCTGGCCTTCAAGAACTTTCCGGACCTGCAGCAGCTTCACGTGCGGGTGTTCATGACCCGCGTGGGCTACGCCACGCCCTGGGTGACGTTCGAACGCGACATGATGGAGGCCTTCGAGGCGAGGATGCTCATGGCGGTTCGTTTCCGCGAAGACGCGTTCATTCTCGCCGCCGACGGCCGCAGCGAGGAGATCCCGTGCTGGCACGACGCCGAGGAACTGATGGAGTGCCCGGCGGTCCACCTGTCGCGCCGCGTCAAGCACCCGGCCGCCGATCTGCTCGAGGACCCCGGCCGCTTCGCCTCTGACACCATGGCGATGGCCAAGGCCCTCGACGACCGCAAGAAGCTCATGCGGCAGTACGTGATGACCCACGGCGACATTGTCGATGCCGCCACGGGCATCGCCTTCGGTCTCGACCGGCCGCGCGAGCCCAAGAAACCCACCGCCGCAGAGTACCAGTTCTACAAGCCCACCGGCGACCAGGCCCCCGAACTGAAAGACGAACTGGCGGCCGTGATGATGGGCCCGGACGCTAAGGAAGGATGAAACAGGAAAGGATGCCTGACGTGAAAAATACAATCCCGCTCCACCAGTTCACTCATGACGGCGACCGCGTTCTGATGGTCAAGGCGCTGGCGCAAAACGGAAGTTCTCACGGCGGATTTCAGTGGCCAGTGGAGGCCGGCAAAACTGTCGAGGCTCCAGACTGGAACGAGAAGCCTGTCTGCGGCGGTGGCCTTCACGCGTGGGCGTGGGGCATCGGCATCGGCGATGGAATAGAGGTTTCAGCGTCGATGAGATGGCTTGTTCTCTCGGCTGATCCGGCTGATGTCGTCTTGATAGAGACAAGCCGTAAGGTAAAAGCGCGCAAGGTTCGCATCGAATACGCCGGAGACATGGCCGGTGCGATGTATCGAACCAGCCAGGGCCGCATCGCATGGGTCGTTCAGGACTCGCGCGGTTCGGCCAGCGCGTCAGGCTATGGCGGTTCGGCCAGCGCGTCAGGCGATGGCGGTTCGGCCAGCGCGTCAGGCGTTCGCGGTTCGGCCAGCGCGTCAGGCGATGGCGGTTCGGCCAGCGCGTCAGGCGTTCGCGGTTCGGCCAGCGCGTCAGGCGCCATGTCCGCGGCCTGCGCGACTGGTGAGGACAGTTCGCTCGACATATCCGGCACGTCTGCGGCGGCGGTGGTGATGACGAAGTTCACGTGGATTGCCAGACGGGGGGCCGTCGTTCTGCATCGGTGGAAGGACGCGCGTGGTCGAATGCACACGAAAACTCTCTCGGCAACCAGGGCTATGGACGGCAAACGGTATCTGGTTGACGGTGAGAAAATCAAGCTAATGGGCACGGAGGCCCGCGGCCATGTTAACTGATACCTGCCATAACCCCACGCGCCGGGCGGGGACTTTTCGCCTTTGGTGGTCGAAGGCGTCCTTTCACCCCGTCCGGCGCTCCATTTATCTCACCTGCCGTCAAGGACGATAGCCATGCACAGCAAGACGCGTTTCCCCCTGACTGCTCGAGGCATTGCGGTAGTGGTTTTTCTGGCCGCAGCCTCGGTGTACGCCATGATCGCCCCATCGGGGCCTTGCAACCTTCAGGCCGGCCAGCAGAGCGACCCGGCCTACCAGAGGCACCAGGTGGAGCCGACGGGCGAAGTGGTGCAGCCGCCGCTGCTGGACTGGCAGGCGGAATTGCCCATTTCCAATTTCCAATTTCCAATTGAACAGCCTTCGGCTTCGCCGTGCCAGGCCCCCGCCGCTGACGTCCGGCCCTCCGACGTATACGACGAGGCGGTTGACCTGATCCACGCTCGCGAAGGCTGCTGCGGAAAGGACCCGCGATGCAGGCCCGGCTTTATCGGTGAGGACGGCGAGGAGGGGGAGATGCAGTACAGGCCGATCTGGCGAGAGGACTTCCGCACACTGTTCGGCCGCGATGCAGATCCGCATGCCCCTGTCGCACAACTTAGGGCTGACGTGCGGGCGTGGTTGATGGTCCGCGGCCCGCAGGTTGGCGCGACGACGGCGGCGCAGCTCGACGACCTCTACCGCCTTGGGCCCGGCGGATACCGGAGGGCCTATGGCCGCTGACATGAAAATCAAGTCGCTGGCCCCGTGGTTCGGCGGCAAGCGCACGCTGGCGCCGCGGATCTGCGCCGAACTGGGCAAGCACACGCAGTACTTCGAGCCGTTCGCGGGATCTCTGGCGATCATTCTGGCCAAGGCACCTTCGCAGAAAGAGACGGTCAACGACCTCCACGGCGACATGATCAACCTGGCCCGCGTCGTCGCCGATCGCCTGGCCGCTGAAGATCTGTACGACCGGCTGCAGCGCGTGGTCTTTTCCGAAGGCCTGATCCGTGAGGCGCAGTGGACGCTCAAGGACACACCGGTGCCAGAGGGCGGCTGCGGGCCTAACGCCGTCGAGAGGTCTTACTGGTACTTCCTGGCCTGCTGGATGGGCCGCAACGGAACGTCCGGCACCGCGCGCGTGGATTATCAGATCGCCGTGCGCTGGACCAAGAACGGCGGTTCGCCCACTGTGCGGTTTCGCAACGCAGCCGACAGCCTGCCGGCCTGGCATCGCCGCCTGCAGAACGTCGTCATCCTGCGGCGGGACGCCTTCGAGATCCTGCCGCGATTCGAGGACGTGCCTCAGACCGCCATCTACGCCGACCCGCCCTACACCGACGAAAGCCGCGGGGACAAGCCCGGCCAGACGCGCTGCCCGGACCATCGCTACCAGCACGAGTTCCGACATGCCTCGACGCTGCTGGACGTCAGCGACCACCAGAGGCTCCATGACGTCCTGGCGACCTTCAGAGAGGCCCGAGTCGTCGTCAGCTACTACGACTGCCCTCGCGTTCGGGCGCTCTATGAGGGCTGGACGTTCGTCGACTGCATGATGAATAAGAACCTTCACGCCCAGAACGGCCGAGGAGCCCGCGCGAAAGTCGCCCCCGAGGTCCTGATCATCAACGGGCCGTCGTACACAAGCACGGCAAGCTCTTGGCGTGGGCCGGAGACAGCAGTTCCAGTTGAAGAGGGGGCCGATGATCGTCCTTAAGCCCATCTCGTTTCGACAAGCCTGCGCCTTCATCGTCGAACATCACAGGCACCACAAGCCGCCTCAGGGCTGCAAATTCTGCATCAGTGCAGTCGTGGGTGATCAGATCGTCGCTGTGGCTGTGGTGGGCCGCCCAGTGGCTCGGAGGCTCGACGATGGGGTGACCGCTGAAGTAACGCGGTTGTGCACCGACGGCACGCGCCACGCAGCCAGCAAGCTCTACAGCGCATGCTGGCGCGCCGCAAGGGCCATGGGCTATCAGCGGATGATCACGTACATCCTTGGTTGCGAAACCGGTACAAGTTTGCGCGCGGCGGGATGGAAGCTGGTGGGTACTGCTGGCGGCGGGACATGGAGCCGCCCCAGCCGCCCCCGTTGCGACAATGCCCCCACGGCTGCCAAGTCTCGTTTTGAGGTTACGGAGGGCTGCGATGGCCACTAAGACGCTCTTCGACGCGACGCGGATGTCGATGCACCAGGCGATAGACCTGACCATCGAGTCCATGCGGACGCACGGGCCTCGGCTGGACCACTGGGCGTTCGCCTGGTCGGGCGGCAAGGACTCGACGGCCGCTCTGACGTTCGTCATCGCCATGATGGAGAAGGGGCTGATCCCCCGGCCGCAGTCCATCACCGTCCTTCAGGCCGACACGCGATTGGAGATCCTGCCGCTGATGATCTCGGCACAGGCCATCGCCGCAGAACTGCGCGACCGGGGCATCGAGCACCACGTGGTAGTGCCCGAGCTCGACCAGCGGTTCTTCGTCTATATGTTCGGCCGCGGGGTGCCCCCGCCCAAGAACCGGTTCCGCTGGTGCACGTCGCAGCTCAAGATCAAGCCCATGGAGGCCAAGCTGCGCCAACTTGCCCGCGACAAGGGCACTAAGTTTCTGACGATCACGGGCGTTCGCCAGGGCGAGTCGGCCCATCGCGACGGCACCATCGCCATGTCCTGCGGCGTCGACGGCGCCGAGTGCCGCGGCTGCCCTAACCGCTGCCGCCGATGCCTGGTCCCCAAGCGGGAAGGGCCCATCCGCCTGTTGCCCATCCGAGAGGGCTTCGACGTGCTGGACAACAACATCCTGGCCACGCCGCCCGAGCACCTCGATGGCGTGCTGGAGATGCTTAGGAGACAGAAGGCCCGCCCGCGATTCACCGGAGGCCTCGAGGCCAGCCGCTTTAGCGAGGCCGTCGCCGCCAAGATCCTCTCGGTCAATCCAGACGTGATGTTCTTCGCCTACGACCGGCCCGGAGAAAAGCGGCATGTCGCCCAAGCCTTCCGCCTCATCAGAGAAATCAGCGGCTGGTCGCCCGGCGTTATGAAGCACCACGTCGGTTGCTACATCCTCTGCGGTTATGAGGGCGACACGATCGCCGATGCTGAGAAGCGCATTGCCTGGGTGATCAGCCAGGGCGTCCGCGCTTACCCCATGTTTTATCGCGATGAAAACAATACCAAGCGCCCGTCTCCGTGGCACGACCTGATCGGCGGGACTCTATGTTTCGGAGCCAAGTAATGACGACACTGCTTCCAGGACTGATCGACCGCCAGACCGCTTACGACGTCGGGGCGGACACCGAACTGATCATCGACAACTTCGCCGGCGCCGGCGGGGCGTCGCTGGGGATCGAGAAGGCCATGGGCCGCTCGGTCGACATCGCCGTCAACCACTCAGCCTTGATGCTGCGCATGCACGAGGTGAATCATCCGCACACCCGGCACCTCTGCGAGGACGTATGGCACGTCAACCCGCTCGAGCAGACCGGCGGGCGGCCGGTGGGCCTGGCGTGGTTCAGCCCCGACTGCAAGCACCACTCCAAGGCCAAGGGCGGCGTTCCGCTTGAGAAAGGCATCCGGGGCCTGGCGTGGGTGGCCGTGCGGTGGGCCATCGAGGCGCGGCCGCGGGTGATCATCCTGGAGAACGTCGAGGAGTTCGCCAAGTGGGGCCCGCTGGTGCAGAAGAAGCACCCCAACGGCCGGCCCGTCTGGACGGTGGACCCCAGGACGGGCAAGAAGAAGCCGCACCTGGTGGCCGACAAGGCGCGGGCGGGCGAATACTTCCGCGCCTTCATCGCCGCGCTGGGCGATGGCATGTTGCCCTCGCTGGAATTGGTTGATGAGCTTCAGGAGTTCTGGGGCGGCAAGGCCCCGCTCTTTCGGCTGATGAAGGGCTGCGGCTACAAGGTCGAGTTCCGCGAGCTCGTGGCGGCCGACTATGGCGTGCCGACGACCCGCAAGCGGTTCTTCATGATCGCCCGCTGCGACGGCCAGCCGGTCCGCTGGCCGGCCCGAACTCACGCTCCCCGCCACAAGGCCGCCGCGATGGGCTTGCTGCCCTGGCGGTCCGCAGCCGAGTGCATCGAGTGGTCGCGGCCGTGCCCGTCGATCTTCGAGCGAAAGCGTCCGCTGGCCGATGCGACCATGCGGCGGATCGCGCGAGGGATTTACAAGTACGTGATCGCCGCCGATGAGCCGTTCATCGTCACGTGCAACCATGCCGGCGATAGCGGCGGCCTGCGTTCGGCTGCCGAGCCGATGCGGACGGTGACGGGAGCACGCGACGCCAACGGCGTGGTCAGTCCCACTCTGGTCCATTGTGCCCACGGCGAGGAATCAGCCTCGGGCAAGCGGTGGGGAAAAGGCGAGCATACCGTCGAAGAGCCCATCGGCACGCTTACGGCGTCGAAGGACTATGCCTTGGCTTCGGCCAGCCTGATCAGCATCGCCAATTACAATGGCAGCACGCCGGCGGCCGATGCATCCAACCCGCTGTCGACGGTCACGGCATGGCCGCGTGGCGGGCACCACGCCCTTGTGGAGTCTTTTCTGACAAAGTACCACGGCGAGCGAAAAGGCGACGCCTCCGGCCGCTCGTGCAACCCGGCCGAGCCGATCAAGACCTGCGACACACAGAACCGCTTCGGGCTTGTGTCGACGTTCCTCGCCAAGCACTACGGCGGCGTGACCGGGCAGGAGCTTGAAAAGCCTATCGGGACGGTGACGTCGGTCGATCATCACTCGCTGGTGTCGGCGTCGCTGGTCGGGCCA
Source organism: Planctomycetaceae bacterium (assembly GCA_039680605.1). NCBI lineage: Bacteria > Pseudomonadati > Planctomycetota > Planctomycetia > Planctomycetales > Planctomycetaceae > Planctomycetaceae bacterium. Next base: position 37,577 of record JBDKTA010000054.1, read on the forward strand.
ACGCTACAGCCAGCACAATATACCCACAAATGCGAAGCCCAAAGCGGCTTGACGATAGTTTCGGCATCTAGGGCAAAGTGCCGCCGATGCGGACTGTATCCGGAGTCTTGCATCGCCGCCGCGTCGCTTATCGGCGCCGGCGGACCGGCCTACAGCGGCAAGCCCACGGACCCGGCTGAGCCGGTCGGGACGATCATGCCAGAGAATCACAGGGCTTTGGTGTCCGCTTCGCTGGTAGGCGTCGGCGGCCGGGCCGGTCAGTCGCCCGAGCGTGGGGCGGATGATCCGTTACACACCGTCACGGCCAAGGGCGATACTGCCATCGCCGCCGCCTCGCTGGTCAAGCACTACGGCACCAGCCAGCACGGGCAGGACGTGGCCGAGCCGATGCCTGTCATCACCGGCGGGGGCAACCACGTCAGCGAGGTCCGGGCATTCATGGTCAAGTATTACTCCAGCGGCGGGCAGGACCAGTCTCTTGCATCGCCCCTTCACACGCTGACAGACCGCGCGCGGATGGGCTTGGTGGAGGTCAAGGGCATCCTGCATCAGATCGTGGACATCGGCCTGCGGATGCTGGAACCCTGTGAACTGCTCATCGCCCAGTTCGGCCGGTTCGCTAAAGAGTACGTGCTGATGGGCACCAAGGCCCAGCAGGTCGCCGCCATCGGCAACTCCGTCCCGCCCGAACTGGCCGAGGCCATCGTGCGGGCGAACTTTCAGAGCGCCACCGCAGAGAACGCGGAGGTTCAGAAATGATCGTTCACTGCGACCGATGCCATGTACCCTGCCGCACGGGCACGCCGGACCCAAAGGCGCGGCTGCTGATGCTCTCAGAGGGGCCGCACGGGCTTTGCGTCAACTGCGCCGTCACGGACTTCTTCAAGAACGAAAAGTACGGCGTCTCTTTAGAACAGGTGATGCGCGGGTCCGATCTGGACGGGCCGACTGACCCGGCCGCCTGCCCTAAAGCCCTGGCTCTGCCGCATGTCCAAAAGCAATTTTCAGAAGTACTGAGGGTGGGTTGCGCACAGGTCAGCCCTGACGACATCGACTGGCTTGAGATCATCGCTAACTGGCATCTGCCATTTCCAAAGAAGAAAGGCAAAAGATCATGAGGTATGCATCAGGCACCAGCGTCAGCGAGGAAAGGTCGCGGTCGGAGATCCAGTACTGGCTGGAGCGGTTCGGGGCAGACCAGTTCTGCTACGCCAGCGACAAGGTCACCTCCATGGCCCAAATCAGGTTTCGATTCAAGGGCGCCAGCTTCGCCTTCAATCTGCCGCTGGCCACGACGCAGAGCCCCTGCGTCCGCCGCACCAAGGCTGGCAAGCTGCGGACCGACATCCAGGCCGGCGAGGCGATGGTGATCGAAAACAGACGGCGCTGGCGAAGCCTGGCCCTGGCCCTCAAGGCGATGCTGGTCGGCGTTGAGGATGGGATCTTCAACTTCGGCGAGGTCTTCCTGCCGTACATGATTTTCGGCGACGGGAGAACCGTCGGCCAAAGCATGCTACCCCAGATCGAGAAGGTGCTGGCCGAAGGCCGGAGCCTTCCGGCCCTGCCCCCGCTGAACCGCCAACTGGAGGCATCGCGATGAGTTCGAATCCAACCATCCAACCATCCAGCACCCGAGCCTATCCTGTCAGTCCCGATCGGCTGGCCAATGGGATGTGGTGGCAGAAGGCCTGGAGCCTGGTCAGCGGGTGCACGCCCGTCAGCGGCGCCTGCAAAAACTGCTGGGCGGCGTCCGAGAGCCACATGAGGGCCAAGAACCCCAACGCCAAGGTGGCCGCCCGCCACGCGGGAGTGACCAGCCCCGCCGGCGCCTTCAACGGCACGGTGCGGTTCAACGAGGAACTGTTGACCGCGCCGGTCAAGGAGAAGAAGCCCATCGTCTGGTCAGTGTGGACGGACCTCTTTCACCCGGCCGTGCCCTTTGAGTTCCTGGACCGCGTCTGGGACGTCATGTGGTCGACGCCCCGGCATCGGTTTCTCGTGCTGACCAAGCGGCCCGAGCGGATGCTGGAGTTCATTCGAGAGCGGGCCTATCGGCGGGCGTTCGGGCGGACCGATCTCGACCGGCCGGCCTTGGCGCTGTATGACTGCATTAGCTACGACGATCTGGTGATGCGAAATCAGTGCGGATGGGTTGGCGAAGGTGATTGGACGTGCGATTGCCCGGCCAACAATGAGCACGGCCAGGAAGAATCCTGCTATGAAAGTAATTGCCCTATCGCCAACGAAGTCTATGACAGGCAAACGCTGGAGCGGATTGGCGTGGCTGCCGAGCGAGAGGACGACTTTAACGCCGACGGCGAGTTAAAGGATGGCAGCGGGTGGATGCAGTTGCTCACCCGGCCGAGGCACGCCTTCGCCTCCAACGTGGCCTTCGGGATCACGGCAGAAGATCAGGAGACCTACGCTCAGAGGGTCCGGGTCTTTCGCCAGATGAGGGATGAATGCCCTCCCGAGACGGTGCTGTTTCTCAGCGCCGAGCCGCTTCTGGGACCCATTGACTTCCGCATTCCGTACTGGCCGGAAAGCGAGGAAGCCGTAACCTCGACCTGGAGCCCCCTGACCGACGTGCAGGAGTTCCAGCACGGCTCGACCATCGTCAAGAGGCCGTACCTCGACTGGGTGATCGCCGGCGGCGAGAGCGGCCGACGGGCCCGGCCGTCGCACCCGGATTGGTTCCGCAGCCTCCGCGATCAGTGCACCAACGCGGGAGTGCCGTTCTTCTTCAAGCAATGGGGCGAGTGGCGACCGTTGGATGACCGCTTTTACTACACCCCCGCCATCGGCAGCGGAAACGCCCACTATAACAGCGCCCTGAATCGCTTCATGCGCGAGCACAAGGCCTCCGAGTTGGTCGACGATCGGCCGGATGGTTGGCCTCACATGGCCGCCGGCATGTACGGGGCGATCGAGGACGGCGGCCTGGCGATTGGCAGAGTCGGCAAAAAGGCCGCCGGGCGGCTGCTCGACGGGCGGACCTGGGATGAAGTGCCCGAGGCGATCAAGGTGGAAGGGGGCGCCCAGTGAATGCGCTGAAGGCCATGCAACTGGAAATTGAAGACATCGATTTCATCCGCCGCGACGAGGGCGTCGTGCTGTCTATCTTCTGCGACAACCCCGAACCCGGCGCAGACGGCCCCGGCTGCTCGGTCGAGGTCCTGGACGAATGGGGCGGCCGGTGGATCGAGCGTCGCTTCGACGGCGACACCTTTGCCCAGTCCCTCCACAGAGCCCGGATTGCCTGCCAAGAGAACCGCATGGACCGCCAGGCGAAGCAATTGGCCACAGAGACACAGAGACCACAGAGAAAGGCGGATGATAATGGGTAACAGAATGGACGAAAGGTGCCTGACGCCGATTCGATACAAGCACTGCAACACCACGCTTGTGGCGGATGGGTGCAATGATCTTCCGGTCTTCAACGACGGCCAGCAGTACCTTACGTGCTGGAAACTCTCTTGGCGACAGCTCATCGACGTGATCTTTCGACGACGGGTGTGGCTCTGCATCCTCGGCAGCTACCACCCTCCGGTCTGGGTTGCATCGCACGTGTTCTTTGTTGGACCCAAAGCATCCTCTGCGGACTCCGCGTCCTCTGCGGTGAAAGACCCGGTGCAGCCATGAGGAACATGAGCTTCTCTCTGACCGAGGCAGCCCTGATCGACGGCAGCAAGACCGTCACGCGCCGGCTGGGCTGGCAGAGCCTCCGCTGCGGCGACTATGTCCGCGCCGTGCGAAAGGCGATGGGCCTGAAAAAAGGCGAGAGGGTCTTTGCCCTGGCGGTGCTGCGAATCATCTCTGCCCGCCGTGAGCCGCTGAACCGGATCAACCGCCACGACGTCAAGCGCGAGGGGTTCCCCCAGATGAGCCCTGACGACTTCGTCGCCTTCTTCGTCGCCGAGATGCGCTGCCCCGTCGGCCAGGTCGTCACGCGCATCGAGTTCGAGATCTGCCGCTGCCGCACCTGCGGCCATTTCTCGCGCGAGTTCGCCGACTGCGGCAACTGCAGCGCCGGACCGCTGCCGTCAGACGTCGTAGAAACCAACTTCTGCAGCGACTGGTCCAAGCGCGTGGAGACGCCATGCCCAGCATAATGGCCAACTGGATGCTTGACGCGATCGAGCGGTGGGCGGAGGGCTACTGGCTCGTGCGCGAAACCGGCATCGTCGACGTCGAAGGACGCCTCGACGGGCTGCTCGTCCCAACCAGTGGAGAGGCCCACTGCATGAAGCACCAGGGCGGCTGGTTCTGGGACCGCATCAGGTTGGTGGGCGTCGAGTGCAAATGCTCCAGGCCAGACTTCCTGAGAGGGCTGCGCGAGGGGCAGTTCCAGCGGTATGCCGCGTCGCTGTCAGGCCTCTACATCGCAACCAGCGTCGGCGTCTGCAGCCCATCGGAGATCCCACCGGGGACCGGCCATCTCGAATACCGCAACACGACTGGAGGACCGCGCTGCGTCTGCCGCCGGCATCCGGTCTATCAAGACCGCTGCTGGACGGCGGATGTACCGTGGCGCCTGCTGTTTGACTTGAGACAGAAGCAGATCCACGATCTTCGGGCCGAGCACGCCAGATACGACAAAGCCCTCGAAGCCATCACCAATGCCGCCAAGGGCATGGTCTTCAGGCCGTTGGGCAAGATCATCAACCACGTCAACGAACAGATGCGCAAGCCTCCGGCGGAGCCGGCAGACCTGCAGATGAAGGAGACGCAGCCGTGACCACATTGTTGTTCACCGAACCTGTTGTGCAATCGCCCGAGCCTGCGGCCAGCCCTGCAGCGGAGCCCATCGTCCTGCGGATTGAAGGACTGCCCAAGGGCCAGCCGCGGCATAAGCCCTACGCCATGAAGATGGGCGACAAGTGGGTCGGCCGCGTCCACCCGGATCCCGGAGCAGGGGGAAAGATCGACTCGTGGCGCGACTCGGTTACCCTGGCGGCCCAGAATAGCCCGCGGCGGCCGCTGGTGCCCCTGAGCGGGCCTATCCGCGTCGATCTGGTATTGCTGCTGCCCCGGCCCAAGGGCCACTACGGCGGCGGCAGAAACGCCCAGGTGCTCAAGGGCTCCGCGCCCGCCTGGTGCACCGCCAAGCCGGACCGCGACAACGCCGAGAAACTCATCCTGGACGTTCTGACGAAGCTGCGGTACTGGCTCGACGATAAGCAGGTCTGCGCGGGCGAGGTCCGCAAGTATTACGCCAACGAGTACCAGGGCCAGCGAAGCGGCGCCATCGTTCTGATCACGCCCCTGGACGAGGCCGGCGGCGAGGCCTTCAAGAACGCCTTCCTGCAGAAAATATCTGACGCAAACGCGGTCGAATCCGCTTGATCGTTCCGCGCCGTTGAGGCTGATGGAGCGCACGTGAGCGAAGACGCCAACACAAGGATGCCGGACATGAGCCAAAAACAAAAAGCCCTGTACATCACCGACTGGGAAAAGCACTACGAGACCAACTCCGATTGCGGCAGGTGGTTGCCCAAACAGAAAAAACGCGTCAAGCCCCATGAGTACATACGACTGTACGTCCTGGGGCCGTCCGGGGACAATATGGCCTATCAGGAGGTCGCCGACGCGGTCGCCGAAAAGTTCGGCGAGGACGCATGGATCGTCGCCTGGGGGCTGTTCATCAAGCTTCTGGAGCTTGCAGGACGAAATAATTTCATGTACCGGGGCTATATTCTCGGAAAGAACCGTTCGCCGATTTCGCCGAGAATGCTGCAGATCATGACGTGTTTCACCGAATCGCAGATAAATCGCGGTATAGAAATACTTTGTGACAGCGTCTGTGGGTGGGTTCACTACCGCGACGTGCCTGAGGAAAATACCCCTTCGGCGGATTCGGCGAATGGCCCCGACGCTGCGGCGGATTCGCCGCCCCTTCAAGAAGCGAAAGCGAAAGCGAAAGTAGAAGAGGAAGTTAAAGCGAAAGACGAAAGCGAACGGCAACCGGAAGAACCGCGTTCGCGTTCGCAAAAACCTTCGCCAGTCGCTCCGCTTCCATGTTCGCCTTCGCATTCGCAACCGCAGGCCGCGCTGCCCTTGCCGCACCAGTACGAGCCGACGCGGTTCGCCTTTGACATCTGCTCGACCGCCGGGGCCACGATGACGGATTTCAACAAGCACACGCTTGCGAAGATCTGCCGGCTGCACGTCAACACCGGCCATCTCGGGCCCAGAGCCCGCGAGGACTGCATCGAGCAGGTCCGCGCTTTCAAGAGCGACCCGACAGCCAAGAACCCGCTGAGCCTGTTCATCAACTGGGTCCGACAGAAGGTCGAGGCCAACGGCTATGTCTGGGACAGGTGGACAGACCGCAGGGACGCCGACACCGGCCAGAGAGCCTCCGGGAAAACCTTGGCGAGGGCACAGGCATGAACACCGCCGCAAGGTGCAGAAACGGTCAAGATTCGCTGTTTTGCGTCACGCGGACGCGGTTCGGCGAGACTTACCACGTGCCCGTCGAGCCCGGCGTCGTGCAGATCGAGCCTCACGTTGCCGACGCTGCCGACAAGGCCCGCCTGACCGATCAGAACGCCCGCGTGCTCGAGCGGCTCAGGCAGGGTCCGGCCACGGGCGTGGAGCTGGCGGCGATCTCGCTCAAGTACACCAGCCGGGTCAGCGAAGTGCGGGCGTACCTGGCCAGGTGCGGCATGACGGTCGTCTGCCGGCGGCACCAGGGCGGCCAAAGCGTGTACCTGATCGAGAAGGCGTCGAAGTGAAACCGGCGATGGGGCAAAACAAGGCGGCCAGCCGGATCACCGCCGGGTGCACCCGGGAAGGCGACGTACTGACCGCAAGGGAAGTTTAACACAGTCCGCCGGCGACTGCTGAAAAATTCGTAACAAGGAGCCACGGATGGCTGCACATCAAAATCGCAACGAGCCCCAACCGCCCGTCTGCACCGTCTGCGGGGGCAAGATCGAACGCCCCAGCGCCTCATGCCCGGACGTGTGCTATGGCTGCTGGCTCGACAGCCTGGTGCCGGATGACTACTGGGTTGCCGAGTCGTATTCGTACAGTTCCTACGCCGGCCACCGCAACGCGACGCTGCGGCCGCCGACGGGGGTGGAGATCCTGGACGAGTCGCTCAAGCACCTGCCCCCGTCGATGCAGGCCGTTCCACGCGGAGCCCACCCGCCGCGGTACATGGCGTGACGGCGCAAAAGACCCGCGAAATTATGCACCGGGATTATGCATGCCCGTGACAGAGAAAAAAAACGCGACAGGGAGTGAACCGATGGCATGGCCGAACCCGAATCAAGAGCTTGTGTGCTGCCTAAACTGCGGCAGGGACACGCGTAACAGAAACGGCATCTGCAGACGCTGCGAACCTGAGACATTCTCCGGTCACGGGAACCGGTCAGGTGACAACCCCCATATGTTAGAGGGGGACCATGCCCTGGTCGGTCGAATGACCCCTCGCGAGCGCCAGTGCTGGCAGCTTGCCGACGTGGAGCATCTCAGCCAGCGCCAGATAGCCAGCCGCCTTGGGATCAGCCAGCAGGCCGTCAGCAAGCACCTCAGAGCCGTGGACATGATTCTCAACGGCATCCGGCCCAACAAGCACAACGGAAAGATCCAGTTGACCCCGACAGACCCGGAGAACCTCGACCAGCTGTCGCCATCGCAGATCCGGGCGGTGATGTGATGGCCTCGCTTGTACCCATGCGCCGCTTCGTCAAGGGCAGACGCGTCAAGTGCGTCGACTTCACGGCCAGCGGCGACGCTGTGGCGGCCGAACTGGAGGCCCGTGGCTTCGTCGAGGAAGGCCGCCAGGCGGATCCCCATGCAACTCCGGGCGCAGTGACTCCGGGCGCAGCGGCCAAAGCTCCGGGCGCAGACGGCGCCACGGGCGGTGTGAACCGATGGGTCTTTCCCGGCGGCAAGCCGGTGGATCCGCCGCCCGCGCCGATCGCCCGGCGGCCGCTGGTTGTCGTCACGGCCTGGTCAACGCGGGAACACGACATCGGCCCGATTATCGAGACGCACGCGGCCCTGCAGGGTGTCGACCGCTTCGTGTGGCTGGCAAACGGCGTCGACCGCCTGCGCTTTCGCCAGCTGGACCGCGCCTCGTCGCGGCTGCCGGTGACGCTGGCCCGCACCGCACACACCCAATCCATCGCCCAGGCGTACAACCTGCTGCTGATCGAGGCCACCGCCGACGCCGTCGACGCGGACGTGCTTGTCATCCAGGATGACGTGATGGTCACGCCCGATCTGCCGGCGGCCCTGTCGGCGTCGCGATACGACCTGCCGGCGGCCTGGCATGACGACCGGCCGCGCCGCGGCTACGAGATCGGCGGCTATCCGTACGTGGTGAACATGGCAGTCCTGATCCGCAGGCGGCTGTTCGACCGAATGGGTTTCTTCAACGAGCTCTTTGTCCGAGGCGTCGACGCCGAGTACGGCGTGAGGGCCTCGGTCGCTGGCTTGTCCTGCGGGTTCATCGAGGCCCCGACCGTGCACCACGTAGGGCACATCACCACGCACGGCGACAACGGCTCGGTCCGGCAGCTGCACCGCCAGGCCCATCGGCTCATCGAGGCCCTGCTGGAGTGGGGCCGCATCGGCATGCGGGTCGAGTCGGCCTTCGTCCAACATCCGGAAACCTCGCCGCTGTTCAAGTTCTGACATGAACGACATCACCGCCCTCTACGACGACCCGTTCTACTCCACGCGCGAGAGGTACCGCGCCGTCTACGACCACTTCGCCGCCTGGCTGTTTGAGCGGTACGCCCCGTCGCGCGTGGTGGACATCGGCAGCGGCGCCGGGTACCTGCTGTCGGGCTTTGCCACCCGCGGCTGCACCGTCCTGGGCGTCGAGGGCAGCGGCTCGGCGTTCCAGAACATCCCGGGCAACATTCCAACGCTGTACTTCGATCTTCGTAACGCCGATCGTCTGGCGGTGATGATCCAGCCGTACTGGGACCTGGCGGCCAGCGTCGAAGTCGTCGAGCATCTCGACGAGGCCTGCGAGGACGCCTTCTGCCGCCTGTTGGCGAGCCTGACGAGCAAGACGCTGTTCTTCACCGCCGCGCCGGCCGGCAAGCCGCCGCTGCACGTCAACTGCAAGCCCAAGGAATACTGGGTGGCCAAGATGGAAGGCCTCGGCCTGCGCTACCAGCGCGAGGCGGTCGACCAGTTCACCGCCGACTGCAGCGCCCACGGCTGTATCTGGGTGGTGCAGAACGCGATGATTTTCACGAGATACTGATGGACTACGGCGCGGTCATCCTGGGCTGGAAGCGGCCTGAGAGCCTCAAGCGCACGGTCGATTCGGTCAAGGCCCAGCACCATCCGCCGGCAACCATCGTCGTCTGGCACAACGCCCCGTCGTCGCAGGTCATCGAAGGCGTGGTGAACGTCGTGGCCGGCGAGAACTTCGGCTGCCCGGCTCGCCACGCGGTTGCGCTGCTGATGAGCGAAGAGGTCGTGGTCTTTGTCGACGACGATCTGGAACTGATCGACCAGTCCATCTGCGAGCGGCTGGCCTCGTCTGCGATTGCCGCCGGCGTCGGCGTCGTCGGCTGGCGCGGGCGAAACATCGCCCCCGACGGCCCGAGCCCGTACTCGATCATGCCCGAGACGCCCCCCGGCCCGGCCGACGTGGTCAAGGGGCTGCTGCACGCGACGCGGCGGCAACTGCTGGCCGAGGCCTTCAGGACCGCCGCCGGATTAAGCCAGGACATCCGTCGCGAAGACGACATCGTGCTGTCGGCCTCGATCACGATGCAGACGGGCCTGACGCACTGGGTCGACGACCTTCCGGCCCGCTCCGTGGCAGTCACGCGGGACGGCTGCGGCCTCGAGAACCGCAGCGACCACATGCAGCGGCGCGACGCGGCGGCCCAGGCGATGATCGCCCTGGGCTGGCGGCCGCCGTCCTGGGACTGAGCCTCTGTTTGCGTAAGGGAGACCGTAGTGGGCAACGCCGACGCTTTGTTGCAGCCGATCGTGCAGTACGGGTTTGCCGGATTCTGCGCGGTGCTTCTGGGGATCGTGTTCTGGCTGGTCAAGCGGCTGCTGGCCGTGCTCGAGGCTACCAACGCGGTGATCGCCCGCAACAGCGAGGCCATCAGCGACCTGTCGTCGCTGACCAGCGATCTGCTCAAGCTCAACCGCTCTCTGCATGACAAGCTCATTTCCCGCCCGTGCATCGCCAAGGGCGAGCATGGCGCCAACTGCGGCTAAGGCAGCCGCCGGCAGATCCAGAACCTCAAGAGCGTCGGCGAAGCGGCCAAGGAAGCCGCAGCGCTGGAAATCGAATAGGCGCCCCACCAGGTGCCAGGGCGGCGGGGCAGGCGACGGCCAACCCCGCCCCAGGGTGGTTCAGACCCCGGCAAGGCCCTGGCGTTACCCACAGCAGTTTCTTTTATCGACATCAGGCGACGGAGAACGCGACTTATGAATGCCCCTTTCCATCGAGTATGTGCCCTTCGTCACGCTGGCCGCCGCCGATTACAATCCCCGCACCATTGACCAGGCGTCCCTGAAGCGCCTGGCGGCGCTGCTGGACAGCCATGGATTCGTCGACCCCCTGATCGCCCGGCGCGAAGACCGGCTGGTCATCGGCGGCCATCAGAGGCTCAAGGCCAACGCCATCCGGCAGTACCCCGACGAGTTGGTGCCGGTGGTGTTTCTCGAAGGCCTCAGCGACGCCAAAGCCAAGGCCTTGAATATCGCCCTGAACAACCAGGAGGCCCAGGGCACGTTCGACCCGGCGATGCTGGCCGGTGTGCTTAAAGACATCGACTCGGCCTGCCTGGGCATCGACATGACGTCGGTTACCGGCTTCACCGACGCCGAGATTCAGAAAGTGCTTCGTCTGGCCGGCGACCCGGACGTCCACCAGGACGCGGCCCCGCTGCCGCCGGACAAGGCGACGACCCTTCCGGGCGACCTGTGGACGCTGGGTGAACACCGCCTGCTCTGCGGCGACAGTTCAAGCGTCGAAGATCTCGACCGCCTCATGGGCGGCTCGACGGTGCACCTGGTCAACACCGACCCGCCGTACAACGTCAAGGTCGAGCCGCGCAGCAACAACGCCATCGCCGCGGGCCTGTCGAGTTTCGAGGGCGACGGTCTGAGTCAGCGCAAGTTCCTGAACAAGACCTGCCGCGTCGGGGACCTGACGCACCACCAGCAGTCGGACGTCTCGCGCAACGGCCTTCCCCGCGCCACGCACGACAAGCTGCGGGCCAAGGACCGGCCGCTGATGAACGATTTCGTCAGCGACGAGGCCTTCGACGCGATGCTCAAGGCGTGGTTCGGCAACATCACGCGCGTGCTGGAGCCCGGTCGCGGCTTCTACATCTGGGGCGGCTATTCGAACATCGCCAACTATCCGCCGGCGCTGGTCGAGGCGGGGCTGTACTTCAGCCAGATGATCATCTGGGACAAGCAACACCCGGTGATGACCCGCAAGGATTACATGGGCTGTCACGAGTGGTGCTTCTACGGCTGGAAGGAAGGGGCGGCCCATCGCTTCTACGGCCCGGCCAACGAGCAGGACATCTGGCAGGTCAAGAAGGTCAGCCCCCAGAAGATGGTGCACCTGACCGAGAAGCCCGTCGAACTGGCGGCGAGGGCGGTCCGCAACTCCTCGCTGCCGGGCGAAAACGTGCTGGACCTATTCGGCGGCTCGGGCAGCACGCTGATCGCGTGCGAGCAGACGGGCCGGCGGGCCTTCCTGATGGAACTCGACCCGCTGTACTGCGACGTGATCGTGCAACGATGGGAGGCCCTGAGCGGACAAAAGGCCCAGCGCGGCAATGGACCAAGCCCAGCCCAACCCGACGCCGCCGGCCAGTGAGATCGTGCCGGCCGCAAGCCAGCCCTCGCCGGTCGCCAAGAAAGCTAAGCAGTACGACGACGACGAACTGTGCCTGGCCATCGCCAAGGGCAATCTGACACAGGCTCAGATGGGCGAGCAGTTCGGCCTCACCGAGGACATGATCGGCAAGATCTCCCGCGGGGAACGTCGGCCTGACCTGCAGCCGCGAATCCGGGCCATCAGCGATGGCTTTATAGACCAGGCCCGTCGGATGGGCGCCAGAGCGGCACTGCCGGCGTTCGCCAAGCTGTACGCCATCATGTCCGACCCCACCACGCCGGCCGAGACCTCGCGCAAGGCCGCGCGGGACCTGCTGACGTTCGTGATGCCCCCCGGCAGCGCTCCGACGGTGAACGTCGAGGTCAACCAGACTCAGCAGACCACCAACGACCTGCCGGCCGGGATCCCCGCCGACATGGCCCTGAAGTTCTACGAGTTCCTCGCCGCCTCGGGTGGCCCGCCGGTGGATCCGGCAAAGCAAAAGCCGTAGTGCCATGTGGACCGACCAACGACACAACAGCAGCTGTGGGGCTTCATCGCCCACCACTTCGGGCTGAAGCTCCCATGGAAGAGTTTCACGGCGGGGCACTCCAACCCGTTCGCCTTTGTCGCAGACGCCTACTTCAACCCAGGCCAGGACCTGGCTGCCTGGGCCAACCGCTCGGGCATCAAGACGCTGTCGGCCTCGGTCGTGGCGGCCCTGGACTTCCGCTTCAACACCGGCCTGCTCGGCCGCGTGCTGTCGGGTTCGCAGGACCAGGCCAATAACCTCTACGGCTACTGGGCCGCCTGGTGCCGGGGCGTTCTGGCCGACGTGCTCCAGGGCGAACCGACCATTACCCGAACGGCCGTCAACGGCGGCTCCTTCGCGGTGCTGGCGGCCAGCCAGAAGCGCGTCCGTGGGCCGAAGATCCAGCGGCTGTTCAACGACGAACTCGACGAGATGGACCCCGAGCTGCTCGAGGCCTCCGTCGGCATGATGGCCGGCAGGCCCGACACGCCCTCTCGGACGATCTACGACAGCACGTGGCACCGGCCCGCCGGGCCCATGGGCAAGCTGATCGACGGCTGCCCCGCAAACGGCGTTCGGCTGCACCGCTGGAACATCTGGGAGGCCCTGGCCAACTGTCCCCCCGACCGCCACCAGAACGGCCGGGGCTGCGCGATCTGCCCGCTGGGCGACTGCTGCGTGGAAAAGGCCCGGCAGTTCCACCAGGACAACGACCGCAACGTCGGCATCGCCGCCGAATGTTGCGGGCTTCTGACGATCGAGGACGCCGTCAAGTTCCGCCAGCGCATGAGCGCCCGAATGTGGGACGCCGAGATCCTCTGCAAGCGGCCCTCGTCGGAAGGGCTTGTCTGGCCGGAGTTCGACCCACAGGTTCACGCCTGCCCGCGGCCGCCGGCGGACCTGAAGATCTACCGCTCCATCGACTGGGGCCACGGCGTCTTCGTGTGCCTCTGGATCGGCCAGGACAAGGACGGCGCCGCGTACGTGCTGGATACCTACCAGGCCGAAGCGGGCACCATCCACGAGCACGCCCGCTATATTCAGTCCCACGCCATCAAGAGCGTGGTCGAGACGTACTGCGACCCGGCCGGCCGCAACCGCAGCGACCAGACCGGCAAGAGCAACGTCGACGTCTTCGCCCAGCAGTACGCCATCCGCTGCACCTACACGCTGGCCCCGGCCATGCGCGAGGTCCGCAACGGCATCGAGATGGTCCGGGGCCTTCTGGCGCCTGCGTCCGGGCCGCCTCGGCTGATGTTCGTGCCGTCGGCCAACAACGCCGCCTTCGTGCGGGCCATGCAGAGCTACCACAACCGCAAGGTCAACAACATCTGGCTCGACGAGCCGGCGGACCCGCAGGAGTTCGAGCACATCCCCGACGCCCTGCGATACTTCGTCGTCAACCGCCAGAAGCCGCGAACCATCGGCGTCAAACGCCTCGGAGCCGCGTGAAATGTCAACGGTCCCCCCGATCCCCACGGTGATGGAGTTCGACCCGCAGGCGGTGCACCCGCTCTACAGCAAGCTCCTGCCGTCGTGGCTGCTCAACCGCGATTTCGCGGAGATGCATCTGCACGTGCTGCGCGACGGGGAGCACCTGGACAAGTTCGGCGGCGACACCGGCGACAACGTCGAGCCGGCGGCCCAGTACGCCTGGCGGCGAAACGCCTCGTTCGCGATGGACCACTGCCAGGACCTGATCAACCTTCGGGTCGACAACCTCTTCCGGTCGCTGCCTTCGCGGCACTACGACGCCAGCGCGTACAAGGAGATCATCGACCGCTTCGTCAAGGACGTCGACGGGGCCGGCACGAGCATGGACAAGCTCATGCGCCGCGTCGTGGCGATGCATTACATCAACGGCGTCGACGTGGTCGTCGACAAGAAGCGGCCGCCCGAGGGCTCCGCGCCCAAAGACCGCGCCGAGGAGGCCGCCCTGGGCCTGAGGCCGTACGTGCACGTCTTCAGTGCGATCGAGCGCATGGACTGGGCCGTCGATTACGCCGGCAAGTACCTCTGGGCCCGCTACCGCCTCGGCGCCCCGTCCAAGGCCGACGAGACCGACGCCCAGATTGCGGCCTGCCAGTACCTGACGATGACCGCCGGCCAGTGGCGGCTCTACACCGTCAGCGGCGACGGCAAGACCGCCACGACCGTCGAAAGCGGAACGATCGCCATCGGCCAGGTGCCCGTGGTGACGATGTACTTCAAGGAATCGATGCGGGCGGATTTCCCCAAGGTGCCCCTGTCGCTGCTGAGCCGCATCGCCCCGATCGCGCGGTTCCTGCTGAACCTCATCAGCCAGATCCAGATCGACATCTACCGCTCCATCGGCTTCATGGTGGCCACGGGCGTGGGGTCCGATCAGATCCCCTCGACGATCACGCCGATGGGCTGCTGGGCGCTGCCCGAGGGTGCCAGCATTACCCAGATCGCCGCCGAGTTCGACCAGATTCGCGGCAAGATCGAGTTCGCCCAGATGCTCATGGAGTCGATCCTGCGCATCGGCAAGCTGACGGGCAACCAGGGCGACCTGCAGAGCCGCGCCGCCTCGGGCGTCCAGGTGGCCGTCGAGCGGACGGACCTGGACAACGAGATGCGTTCGACCGCCGGGGCCGCCGAGGAAGTCGAGCGGGAAATCATCCGCCTGATGGTCAGCCGCGAACTGGGCAAGCCCATCACCGCCGACGAACTGGGCTACAGCGTCGAGTACAACAAGAAGTACGTCCTGACCAGCGTCTCGGAACTGATCGCCCAGGCCCGCGCGTGGGTCTCCGTCGGCGTCCAGGACGAACTGCCCTCGACGACCAAGGCGATGTTTTCCAAGATCGTCGACGCGATGATCAACGACGACGACCCGATGCACGAGAAGGCCATGAAGGAAATCGAAGCCGCGACGTTCACCGTCGTGCCGATCCTTGGCAACGCCTCCGCCGAGGGCCAGAGTGGAGAACCCGTCGACCCTGAGGCGCCGTAATGGCCGACTCCATTCTCAAGGCGGTGGCCATCCGGCGAGATCTGATCGAGGGCGCCGACACGGCCGTCGGTCTCAACGCCCTGATCAACCGGTACGCCTCGGCGGCGCTGTATGACGGTTCGCCGCGGAGCGACCGGGCGATCGCGAGGCTGGAGACCGCCATTGCCAGGGCGATGGCGAAAGAGTATCTGCCCCAGGCCCGGGCCATCGGCCGAAAGGCCGCCGAGCCGGTGCTCAAGGCCGAAGGGCTGACGATCGCCGAACTGCGGGGCGGCATCCGCCAGCAGGACGAGCGGTACGCCAAGAGCAACCTGGCCAGCTTTTACGCCTCTCTGAAGCGCGAAACCGGCGGCCTGTCCAACGACATCAACGTCGCCTTTGTCGAGGCCCTGCGCGACGGGCGAAGCCGCAAGGAACTTGTCGAGGCCCTCGTCAGCGCCGACCGCTCGGAACTGATCTCCATCCGTCAGGGCCGCCTGCAGCAGCAGAAGGCCTCGCGAGTGCTGCGCAGGGCTGAAGAACGCGCCAGCCGCACGGGAAATTACGACGTCGTCGACGCCGCGCGAGAGAAGCTCAACCGGATCAAGGGCAACGTCAAGGCCCGCAAGAGTTTTCTGGCCCGCTTCGAAACGCGGGTGCAGGCCCAGGCGCGCGACCACATCCGCCGCCAGGCCGAGCACTCCCAGACCATGGCTTTCCGGCAGGGCGGCTACGACACCTTCACGTGGATCGCCGTCAACGCCTCCGGGGCCTGCCCCAGCTGCCAGGCCCGACACGGCAAACAGGTCAAGGCCGAAGAGTACGCCAGCGAGTCGCCGGGCAACGCCGAGACGTACTGCGGGTCGGCCTGCATGTGCGTCCTGGTGCCCGAGGGCACGGCCGCCGACCAGTCGCGGCCCAACTCGCCGCTTCACGTCGAAGAGACGGCCGCCATCGACGACGTGCCCGAGGTTCGCGGGCGGCCCGTCGAAGGCCGAATGCCAGGCCCGGCGCCGGAGGTTATCCGCAAGGTCACGGGATGGAAGCCGTTTGAGTCTGTGGAAGAGGCCCGTCGAATCGTCATCAATGAAGGCGTCGAACGCGCCGAGTTCGGCGGCGATCTGGCCATTGCCAACAACGTCGCCCAGGCCTTGGCCGAGGCCAAAGCCCGAGGCATCCAGATGCCCAGGAGCGTCGAGGTGGCTCCGGCGGAGTTCAGCGTCCGAAGCACCTCGCCGGCCAAGACGCGGGACGGGCGGATTCTGATCAACACCGACGCCCCGTTCTGGAAAGATCCGCAATCTTATGCCAAGAGGCGGTACATCGTCGGAGATTGGTCCACCGAGGACTCTCTTCACGTGATTCTTCACGAGACGGCCCACGCCCACCAGCAGTTGGATGATCCGGAGGCGTACAAAAGGCTAAAGAAACTGGCCGACTTTGCGAGCATCGGCGAAATCCACATTGCCGGCCAGGTCAGCGGCTATGCATCGCTTAACCCGGCGGAGTTCATCGCCGAGCTCTTTGTTGGCCGGGCAGCCGGAGTGCGTTATAATACATCAGTCATGGACCTGGCCCGAAAGTACGGGCCTCGGAAACTCAGACGATGAATATCATGCTGTGCACAACCTGCCGCCACCTACGGGACATAAGCCGCAATCCCAGAACCTGCGACGCATTTCCTGACGGGATCCCGGTGGATGTCTTCAGTGGCGAGCGCTCCCATGATGTTCCTCTGCCCAACGACAACGGCATCCAGTTCGAAGAGATGGACAGCAGCTTGACCATGCATCCGGCCGTCGAGGCCGTCATGGGCAAGCGGTAAGCAGCCCTATCGTTCCCGTTCGCCCCAGGCAGTCGCTCGGGGCGGTTCAACATCCGGCCCACGGCTTGGCGCAGCAGCGCTGAGCCTGCGGCCACGCGTTTGCCCGCAGCAGCGGGCAGGGTCCACCCGCAGGCAGCGCTCTAGATGCGGCCTGCACACCAACGGCCCCGTCGGGCCAAGAGGAGTCCCAGCAATGAAGCTCGTGCAGTCCCGCTATGTCAACGTGTTCGGCCGCATCGTTCCGCTGGTCAACCCCAAGCCCTTCGGCTTCGGACGTTCGTTCGTGGCCTACCTGACGCCGCCCGAGGAAAAAGGCGCCGGCGGGGAGGGTGGCGAAGGCGCCGGTGAAGGCGCCCCCTCGCCTGACGAGTGGCAGACGAAGTATGCCGCCGAGGCCGCCCAGTCCAAGAAGTACCGGCAGCGCGCCCAGGCGGCAGAGCAGCAACTCACGGCGCTGCAGCAGCAGCAGGCCGATCAGGCCCAGCGCCTGGCGGAACTGGAAGAGCTCGCCCACAAGCGGGACACCGACCAGCTCGTCGACAAGGGCCAGTTCTCCGAGGCCCTCAAGAAAGAGCAGGAAAAGCTCAATAAGCAGCTCGATGCCGCCCGTGCGGCCGCCAAGGCCGATCAGGACAAGGTCACGCAGCGCCTGTCTCGCGTTCAGGATCGCCTGCGCCGCCTGCAGGTGCTTGAGCCGCTGACGTCGGCCCTGGCGAAAAAAGGCGTCAAGAGCGACCGGCTGGGCGTGGCCATGAAGGTCCTGCAGCCGCGATTCCGCGTCGACTTTGACGAGGAAGACAGCCCCATCGTCAACGTCCTGGACGAGCAGGGCAACGTGATCGCCGATCCGGCCGGTGCGGCGGGCCAGTCGATCAGCATCGATCAGTTCGTCGAGCAGTGGGCCGCAAGCCCCGAGGGGCAGATGTTCCTGCCGGCCTCGGGAGACACGGGCTCTGGAGCCCACGGCGGCGGGGCAGGCGCAGGCCAGGAAGGCGCGGCGCTGCTGGCCCGACTGGACGGCGACGCCCAGGCCAAGGCCGCGTTCATTCGAGAGAAGGGTCAGGATGCGTATCTTGACCTGGTACGAATTCACGGAACCAACCGGTACAAGAAATGACCGGTGCAGACGAAGGAGTCTGAGCAATGGCACGAAGCACCAACATGGTGATCCCGGAACTGTACGAGAGCGAGTCGCTGCGGGCGACCGCCGAAATCATGGACGTCTTCAACAGCGCCAGCGGCGGCTGCCTGGTGCTCGACAGCGAGCCGGCCAAGCGCGCCCAGCGAGGCGGCGACTTCACGCAGAACGTCCGCATCAAGCGGCCCAGCGGGCTCGACACCCGCAACGACACCACCAACCCCGGCAACGACGCCGCGACGGTCTCGGTCGAGCAGGCCAAGGGCAAGAGCGTCATCCAGCAGCGCCGCCTGGGTCCGGCCAAGGTCACGCGCGACGAGGTCATGTCGGGCTTCAAGACCCCGGCCGATTACACCGAAGCGCTGGCCCGGATGTTCGCCGAGGAGCGCGTCGTGTCCATCCGCAACCAGGTGATCGCGGCCCTGGTGGCGGCGGTCGACTCGGCCGACACCACCGACGGCAGCACGGCCTCGGCCGACATCCACGTGCTGGATGTGGCCCGCGGAAAGACCGCCGGTGCCAAGGTCGCCGCGACGATGTCGTACATCAACCAGCTGCTGGCCAAGATGGGCGACGCCCGCGAGCGCATCCGCCTGCTGGTCATGCCCAGCGAGATCTTCACCGATCTCGTCGGCGACACCATCAGCAACTACAAGCTCGAGAACGTCGCCGGCGTCACGATCTACCGTGACGTGGTGCAGGCCTTCGGCCGCTCGGTGATGGTCATGGACGTCGCGGCCCTGTCCAGCGTCCAGACCTCCAGCTACTACACCGAGCACTGCATCCTGGGCCTGGGGCAGGCGGCCGCCAAGGCGACCATCGTCTCCGAGACCGGCACGGTGATCACGGACTACACCGACAAGGAAGTCCTCTACCACACCGTGCGGCAGGATTACGACGTCGAGTACCGCATCCACGGGATGAAATGGAACTCGGCGACGGCCAACCCCACCGACGTGCAGCTGGCCACGGCCGGCAACTGGGACGAGGACTACGAAGACCACCGCGACCTGCTGGTCGTCAAGGGCATCTTCAACGCCACCGTCTAAGCGACTGGCTGGCGAGTCATAAGGCAGATCCATGAAGCGTCCAACGTCATGCCTCCGAGCGGTCGTCATCGGCAACGGATCCTCCGTCGATGCTCTGCCGCCGGAGGCATGGCGTGTTCTTGACGTGCGCGGGCCGCTGTGGCGGATCGGCACCAACCGCGCCTTGGTGTTTTCGGCCCTGGCAAACGTTCGGCTGGACGTCCTGGTGCTGCGCGACCGCCCGCGGCGATTCTGGCTCGACCAGCGATGGGGCAGCCTCTACGAGCAGCAGTTCGTCATCCCCTTCAGCCGCTCAGGCGGATGGGTCGTGGGGCACGACCGCACGGCGTACGCCGATGAACACGTGTGCTTTGCCAAGGACTGGCAGAGCAGTTGCCCTGAGAGCCCGGACGGTCTGTGGGTGATGCACAACTCGTCGGCGGTTCTGATGGCCGTCAACTGGGCCTGGCTGTGCGGCTGCCGCGACATCGCCATGATCGGGGTTGACTATTGCGGCCCTCACGCCGCCATGATCGAGCGATGGAGCGGTGCGGAGATGGCCTATCAGGGGCTCTACGACAAGCCGGTTCCGCCCCACATCGAAAAAGACTTTGCGTTTGCCGCCAACGCGATCACCGATGAAGGCGGCCGACTGGTGAACCTTTCCGCCAAGTCGGCGCTGAAGGCGGTCGAGCCGATGGATTGGCAGGCATGGTCCCGATAGGACTGATCGCATCGGCCCGCCAGTGGCGCGACGGCGGGCGCACTATTGGCTACCCCCATACGCACGTGGCCGAAGGCCTCCGCGCCGCCGGCTACGAGCCGCTGGTCGTTTGCGACGGACGTCTGCCCCTGTGGGACCGCAATGTCTCGGCGGCGGTCCTGTGGAACGGCGGCCACGGACGATGGGGCGAATATGCCCGCACGCTGCGGCGGCAGGGATGCCCCGTGCTGGTGATGGAACACGGATGGTTCGACCGTCGCCGGCATGTGCAGATGGACTGGGACGGCTTCAACGCCCGCGCCTCCTGGGCGCCGGACCTGATGAGCGGCGTCTGGGAGCAGATCCGCCCCAGGCTCTCAAGCGCAGAGCGTTTCGAGACGGCCTTTGGCCGCTACGCTCATCCGGTCTGCCACCGCAACAGCGGCTACGTGCTGGTGCTGCTGCAGGTGCCCGGCGATTACCAGCTCCAGGGCGAGATCATCACCACCCCCGGCCCGCTCGTCCGTGCCGTGGAGGCGGCCTGCCCCAAGGGCATCGAGATCCGCGTGCGGGCCCACCCGCTGCATGACTGGCAGTGCGGCACCCAAGGCCGCAGCCGCATGATCGGCGGCACGCTCGAGCAGGCTGTTGCGGGCGCGCGGTTCTGCGTGACGGTCAATTCCTCATCGGCCAACGAGGCGATGGCGTGGGGCTGTCCGGTGCTGGCCCTGGGCGCTGCGGTCTACACCGTCTGCGGCCTGGTGCCGCAGGTGGATCCGTCAGACTTGCCGTGGGCCATGGAAAAGTACATCGACGGCGGCTTGGCGCGGGGCGAATTGTCGGTGGAGTATCTCCACCGCCTGGCCCATCGCCAGTGGAGCTTCGACGAGATCGCCCGCGGAGACGTTCTGGGCGAAATGATGGAAGGCCTGTCCAAACATGCTCCCCTTTGAAGACGTCTGTGCATTCGTGATCGGCAGCGGCAGGACCGCCCCGGCGGCCATCGAGACCTGCATGGCCCGCCGTCAGGGCCGACTGGTCGTCACGGTCAACCGCTCCCACCGGGTCCACGACGTCACCGGCGATGTCCACGTGTTCATCGACGGCGACATTGACGACGGGTCGAGCTACTTTGACGAAGTCCCCTGCATCTGCGACGCGTCGGTCTGGAGCAACGCCGACCACATCGCCTTGCCGGGCGTCGGCGGGCCGCTTGGGCGGTACCTCAACCCCGGGCGTCTGATCCTGAGGCCCAACACGGCCGTCACCGCGGCGCTGTGGGCGCTGTCGGTGGGGTGCAGGCCGGTGATCATGCTCGGCTGCCGCTGCCTCGACGAGGGACGTCACGCGACGCATCAGCTCGAGGCCATGCGCAACGCCCGGGTCGAACTGATGGAACATTCTTCCGACGTCTTCGACGGCGACGACGCGCGATCGCTGAGAGCCGCCCTGACGGCAGAGACCATCGAGCACGCCCGCTGCCGCGCGTGGGCTCATGCCGACGACGCGGGGCAGCGGCTGCGGGAGTTCTACCGATGAGCTTCGACTACCCCATCGTGTACGAAGACCGAAACGCCTTGCGCACCAGCCGCTGGAGCCTGACCGGGCTCAACAGCAAGGACGCGGGGAACACCGCCGCAGGCTGGCTGTGGGTGCGGTTCGTTACCGTTGGGGCGACGATGACGGTGAGTCTGTACAAGGACGCGGCCCTGGCCTCGAAGGTGGCCGAGGGTTCGGCCTCGATCGCATCGGTCGACGGCGCGGCGGTCAAGATCGCCCTGGCGGCCTCCAACTCCAGCGGCATAGGCGGCGAACTGTGGCTGGAGGAATATATCCAGGACCCCGCGGCGGCCGCGCCCATGCTGGCCTCGCTGTGCGTCGACGCCGATCTGGCCGAGGAGTTCCAGGACCTCACGTCGTTGCCTGCGACAATCTACGACGCTACCGGCGGCATGGCGCGCTTCTGCTGGGCGGCCAGCCGAAAGGTGCTGCTGCTGGTGGGTCAGATGTTCACGGGCCAACTGGGCGGCTCCGGAGCGCCGGAGCATCGTCACCAGGCCGGGGCCGACCGCAGCCTGCCGGACTTTCGCCGCCTGGCCGCGCCCGACCAGCTCAAGGACGCGGCCGTGCACTGGGCGCTGATGCTGGCCTTTGCCTCGTGCGTCGAGCGGGCAACGGAAACTCTCTACAGCGCCAGGCGGGACTATCACGACGCGATGCGCCGCGAGTGCATCTCGGCGTGGAACCTGGCCTTCAACTCCGACCCCGACGACGACTCCGACGCCGATCGGCGGCAAGGGGTGGGCTCGGTAACCCCCACGCGGATGTAGGCGGGCGATTTGGGGGCGATTTTCGACCCCCTGAGACGGTTGAAACCCGCCCTTTCAGGCACGATCAGGCTTGCCGGCGGTATCTGGACGTCCGGAGCGCCTGCAGCCTTCCAGGAGCGAATATGCCCGGCGGCTGTCGCTGGCCCCGGCGTCGACGAGGCGATGGGCCATGAGGGGCCTGAGCTTTTCGTCCGACCAGCCCGCCAGCATCGGCTCGCCGCAGATCTCGCAGGGCGATGTCGCCGCGCCTGCGGCCGCACCGTTCATCACGACGCCGCGCAGCACCAGGTTATCGGTGATCAGGCAGCCGTGGGCCTCGAAGCGGCCGGCCGAGTAGACCAGCCGATGGACGCAGAGAATCGTTCCGTCGTCGGCGGACCATTCGAACTGAAATCCCATGCGGCAGACCGGGCATAATGGCGGCATGGTGGAATTGTAGCGTGGAGCTGAGCCCATGGCCACAACTCTGGGCCCGAACTACCGCCGCGACGTCGACCGCCTGACCGCCAAGCTCAAGGCGATGCTCGACAGCGGCGCCGTCCTGGAGGAGTTTGTCAAAGGCTCTGGTGAGACCGTCACTAAGGTCGTCATCGGTTCGGCCAAGGCGGGCATCGGCCCCGACAACCAGCCGTACGCCCCGTACTCCCAGAGCTACCAGAAGAAGCTCCAGCTATCCTCCTCCGGCGGCGACTTCAAGCGCTACAGCCGCCGCGCAAAATCCGGCCCGGCATACCCGGCGGCCCTGGCCAAGCTGTGGCTGACCCTCAGCGGGGACATGCTCTCGCCCAAACGCTTCACCTGGCAGGTCCAGGACAAGCATTTGTTTCTGGTGTGGAAGGGTCCGCTGTGGGGGCCGGTCCACCAGGGCAGCGCCCATGGCGGCGCCAGCGACACCCGCGGCCGGATCCCGCCGCGTCCGTGGCTGCACTTTGCCAACAGCCGAAACGCCAACGCCGTCATCACGGGCCTTCGCAAGGCATTTAAGGCCGTGGCCGCCAAAGCGGTCGCGGGTTGACCATGCCCACCACCATCACCGTCACCAACCCAGACGCGACGATTCTCGACAGCCTTGTCGCCGCGTTGCTTGCAGCCCGGATCTCCGGGGCGGCAGCGTTTCAATCGGCCGAGGCCTGCATCAGCGAGCAGCAAGCCGTCGAGAGCGCCTGCACCGGGTCGGCCCCCCGCGCGGCGATGTGGTACATGGGCACCGAAGAGACCACCGGCGTCGACAACCAGCGCAACTGCGTCCTGTCGGCGCGGCTGTACCTCTACGGCCGCGGCACCGCCGCCCTGGACAAGACCTCCGCTGTGCGCGAGGCCTTGCGTCTGGTCAACGCCGCCAAGAACGC
Source organism: Planctomycetaceae bacterium (assembly GCA_039680605.1). NCBI lineage: Bacteria > Pseudomonadati > Planctomycetota > Planctomycetia > Planctomycetales > Planctomycetaceae > Planctomycetaceae bacterium. The sequence goes on from JBDKTA010000054.1 coordinate 61,268, forward strand.
CATCGAGGCCGCCCCGCCGGCTCTGGCCGTTGGCTGCGGCGACAACGAGGTCTATCACGAACCGTTGCGCTGGGGCAAGCCAGTCCTGTCCAATGCCGACGACAACGGCGCTCACTGGGTCAGCGCCCAGGTGGACCTGTCCGTCGGCTACGTCCTGGCCTCGCCGACCTCACACTGAACAGCGCTTCAGGCCTCAGGCTTCAGACTACAGGAGTTCGAAGCCCGGGACTGAAGCCTGAAGCCTGACATTAACCGCAAAGGAGCCCACACATGGGAACGTACAAGAATCCGCAGTCTGTGGCCATTGGAAGCGTCGCGTTTACCGACGTGCTGGAGATCTCGAGCAGTTGCCAGCGGCCGGAGGTCGTCGACCCTATCGCCGACGCCGAGACGTACGTCAAGGGCGCCAGCTATGGCGGCGGCCTGCGGCGCGGCACCATCACGTTCCGCAACCCCGCGGCGGCCAAGGCGGCTGCTGGCCTGATCGGCACGCTGACGGCCACCCTCAAGGGCAATGGAGGGGCGGCCGACAAGACGCTGACGATCGCCAACATTCGTCTCGGAGGCGACGACTGGAACGCAGGCCACGACCGCACCAGCACCGCCACCGTGCCGTGGATGGCCCAGAGTGCCGACGGCACGACGGACCCTGAGACGATCGCGTAATCATGGCCGGCGACCTGCACCATTGGAAAGAGGTCGAGGCCACGTGCCGGCGGGCCGGCGCGCGGCCCCATCCCGACCAGTGCCCCAAGATCAAAATCAAAGGGGTGCTGTGGGCCGTGCCGCCCCGGTCGCCGTCCCTGCGGCCGGTATTCGACCCCTCGGGCGCGGCCGTCCTGGAATGCCGCAGCGGCGAACCGTGGCCTCAGGCGGCAACGTGGGCCTCGTCGCGCCCCCGCGGCCACGACCACGTCTGCCCGGCCTGCAGGCGGCCTATCGGCCAGCAGATTGAGATCGACCTGCGCGACGCGCAGGCGCTATCCTGGCTGTCGGAGGGCATCGCCCTGATGGGCCGGATGCTCGACGAGCAGTACACCCTCGACGCGGCGGCCAAGGGGGACCTTCTGGCCTTCGAGGCCGGGATGTTCCCGGAGTACCTCATGCCGTTGCTGCGATGGTGCGTCGGCCTGGAACCCTACGGCCAGTTCGACGACATCGACTGGACCGCCCTTGCGGCATCCGACCAGGACGCCCTGGCCGCCGAGTTGTCTTCCCCAGCGCCGGTCAGGCGCGGCGGCGTCATTGCTCGAATCCTGAGAGGGCTGGTCTATGGCCGATGAAGTCATTCGAGCGCGGGTGGACCTTGAGACGCTGGAGGCTGAGCGCAACGCCAGCCGGCTCGGCCAGGCGATGAACAAGGCCGGCCAGAGCGGCGCCGCCGGCATCAAGCCCACGCAAGGGGCGGTGGAAGCTTTAACCGGTTCGTTGAAGAACGCATTTCATGGCGTGGTAGCACTGGGAGCTTCGTACCTGTCCCTGCAGGCGTTGATGGCCGCAATTCAGAAGATCAACGCTTCCTACGAGCGGTCGATCAAGCTTCGAGACGAGGCTACGCGCGGCGTGTCGGGCGCATGGAAGCAAGTCGCTCCTGCGGCCGCTCAATTCGGTGTCAGCGAGGACGCCATGCGCCAGTACGTGATGGCCCTTGCCAAGCGGGCCGGCGCGGCTCCATCCGATATCGGCTCGATCGCGAACCTGATCACGCAGGCCAGTTCCTCTGGCATCATCGGCAACATCACCGAGAACGCCCAGGGTCAAGTGGTGGCCAGCGCCACCGACACGAACAAGCTGTCGATGATGGCCACCTTTGCCCAGTTCACCGCAGAGCCCGAGGTCGGCCCGGATCTGGCCAAGCTGCTCAGAAAGGGCATGGGTACAGACAACTCAACCGAGGGGCTGGCCAAATCGATAGGCCAGACCATGCAGGCCTTCCGGGGCAGCCAGATGAGCAGGTGGAGCGAGTTCATCTCCGGTGCGGTCTCCGGCGGCTCAACCCTTCTCGAACAAGGCGTCAGTTACCAAACGGTGCTTTCAGCCTATTCCGGCGCTGCCAAGATGACTCGAAGCGGCAATGCCGCCGGCGAACTGCTGCGAATCATCGGAGGTCGTTTCTTCGCCTCTGACGATCCGAAAGTCCGCGAGTTTATCGACCAGAAATACGGCCAGGGCGCTTACTGGCGGATGAAGGAGAAGGAGCCGGATAAGCTCTTCCGCTCCGTTCTGGACACGCTGACAACCGGTACGCCCGAGCAGCGGGCCGAACTCTACGATGCCCTCGAGATTCCGACCGAGCAGCGTGAGCAGCTGGCCCGCATGGCCGGCGGCCGAGCAGAAATGGCCAAGGTCGAAGCGATGGTGGGTCAGGGCACCGGCGAGGCGGCCCAGGCTGAATTGGCCCGGTGGCGCCGTGGCGGCCGGGCCGTCCTTCAGGCGGGCGAACTGGAGGGAGCCAACATCTCGCAGACCGCCGGAGCCGATCCAGGCGAAACGCTGTCGGCCTCTCTAAGGTCGATTTCCCAGGAGGAAATGAAGCTCTGGAATATGCAAGAGCCCGGCACCTTTGCGGCCGAGGACATGGTCACGCTCGACCGTGACATGGTCAACAAAGCCATGACGCGATACGTCAAGCGTAAGCTTAAGGGCAAGGTGGCCGGCTCAGAAAATATAGCCGTCGACGTCACCGGAAGCGGCGTGACGCTCAGTTATGAAACTCCGTTGGAAGACCGTGGGTATCCAAGCGAGGACAAGAGCCGTAAGGAAGAGGGGATAGTCCGCTCTTACGGCCCGGCCGTCGGGGAGGTCCTGGGCGAGGCCCTGGGCGTTCCGGTCGAGTCGCAGTTTAAAGCGGGCGACACATGGAACAAGCCTTCGGTGGTCGTTAACGTGGGGGTGGTATATCCCGTCACTCCCACCGACGCCGCCAACACCGACCAGACCCGCGCCAGCGGAGCGAAATAGCCCATGGCAATCCCCAAGTTCAATAACGTCGAGCTGGTGACTCACGGGGCGCAGGAACTGCTGGGCGCGGCAGAGCCCCGCTTGGTGCTCGAGCACATGCCAGGCCTCGACGGGCAGTTCGTCCAGCCCCACGGCCGCAGCGGGCGCGACATCATCGTCACCGGCGTGGTCGCCGGAGGGGTCAACATCGATGTCGATATTGCCATGGCGATGTTCCGCACCAGCATGGAGACCCTCAACGATCTGGCCGACGGCAGGACAGTGGCCGGGTACCACTCTGCCAATAACACGCCGTTCACAAACTGCGTCGTCAAGCGGGTCGAGCCTATCAGTCGCCTGATCATGGACAGGACCGCCGAAAGGGCCTACAGCTTCCGCCAGCACGTCCGATGGACCATACGGCAACTGTCGATCTAATCGCAGTGGCGGGAGTATTGTCATGGGCTACGACCTGACCGGCCTGACCGTCGTCGAGTGCCGCCGCTACGACCAGGGAAGGCTCTTGCGCGTGGCGTCGGCCCACGGCGACGGCAGCGCCGTCCAGTTGTACGTCAGCGGCCGACTGGCGGCCTGGCAGCATCCCGTGGCCGGCGTGGTCGAGTTCGTGCTGTCAGACTCGGGCGAGGCTGACGTGTTCTTTCTACTGGCCGTCGACGCCGATAGCGCGGCGACCGATTACTGGGAGCAGGCCTTTCCCGAGGCCGCCGCCCACGGCAACCGCATCCGCGTCCGGGTGCCGCTGTACTTCACGTACGCCCCGGGCGACGTGCTGGAGATCTACCGCGGCGCCGCCGGAGAGGCCCTGGCCGACATCCTGGAGTACCGCACCGAGATCTTCCCCGGCGGCCGCGGCGCGTGTGGGCGGGGCATGGGCCGTCGAGGCTACGGCGGGAGGGGCTGGCATGTCGACAGCGCCGCCGGCCGGGGCATGGGCGGCCGCGGCTACGGCCCGCGCGGCTTCTACGCCTCGCTGCTGACGTGGCGCTCCGAGCCGCTGCCTCCGGGCACCTATAAGATTGCCGTACAGGTCACAGACGCCGCCGGCAACGTCTCGACGCAGTTCAGCGGCCTGGTGGTCCTGGACACGTACGCCCGGCCGGCCTCGGGCCTGACGGTCGAGTCTTACGACAAGGCTACCGACACGCTGAGCCTGTCCTGGACCCACAGCCCCGACGTCTATTGAGCCATCACAGAGAAGGTGAGCCATGACCATCCCGACAGAACTGTTCCCAGACGACAGCGAGCTCAATGCCCTGGCCCAGACCCAGGACGCCGACACGGGCTTTACGTTCCTGGAGATCGCCGAAGCGCCAAGCTACACCAGCGAGCTTCGCGAGCAGTGGCACCTGCAGCGGATGGTCGCCCTGTCCAACTCCCTCCGCGTGGTCAAGGACGGGGCGCTGACCTTCGGAGTGATGCCCGGGGCCTTCATGTACCGCGGCGCTTCCGTCGCGTACGCCGGTTCGCGGCTGCAGGCCCTTGTCGACGACAACACCAATTACATCTACCTCACCAGCGCCGGTGCGCTGACGGTCAACCAGACGGGATTCCCGGCCGCCGCCCACGTGCCATTGGCGACGATCGTCACCGCCTCCGGCGACTACGACAACGACGACATCACCGACCAGCGCGGAGGGGCAGTCTTTGCCGCCGTCGGCCAGCAGGAACTGACGAGCCTGCAGGTGGACCTGGTCTCCGGCGTGATCGACCCCGACGGCACGGTGATGGACGCCACCGGCGGGGCCGGCCTGTTCAAGCGCGTCCTGGGCGGCTGGGGATCGGGCACCTTTGTGCTCCAGGGCGAGGACGCCCAGGGCAACACCAAGACCGACACGCTGGCCGCCGTGGTGCAGCTTCCGGCGGATTATATCGCCGACGCCGACGTGAAGATCAACGTGCGGGCCAAGTACGCCGGGGCCGGCACAGCCGGGGCGAGCAAGACGATTGACGCGGAGGTCTACGAGCTGTCCGTCGACGGGGCGGTCGGGGCGGATCTGTGCGCCACCGCCGCGATCACGCTGACGGGCAGTTTCGCCGACTGCACGTTCACGATCACCGACGCGGGCCTGGTCGCCGGCGACCGCCTGATGGTGCTGATCCGCACCGTCCTGCAGGAGACCGGCGGGGCATCCGCGCTGGCCGCCCAGATCGGCAGCATTGCCCTGCAGTACGACCGGGCGGTAGGGGCATAGGCAATTTCCAATTTGCAATTTCCAATTGGGAATTAAAAAACAATGGCCAAGAAGAAACAACCTGTGATCGCGGTGGTCGCCCTGGAGGGCGACGACAAGGGGCGCAGGCCCGGCGACGTGATCCGCACTTTTGACGGCGGCGTCCCTGCAGGGACGCTCCTGCCGGCGGGCAATTCCCTGCTGGTCGATCCCGACGCTACGGACACTCCCGCCAAGCGGCGGGACCTGGTGCTGGCCGTGCTGACCAGGCGGGCCGACGCCGCCCGGGCGCAGGCCCAAGGCATGAAGCGACTGACCAGCAAACTCACGGTCGAAGCCATGAGCTCCGACCCGCTGGACCCGGCGACGGCTGGCAAACACGCCAAGGCCCGCGCGCAGGTGAAAGAGTCGCTGGCGGCGGAAGATTTTGCGACAGCCGCCCAGGCCCGTCTTGACGCCGCGCGAGGTGCCAAATGACCCGCGTATATTACGTCGTCGACGCCCGCCCGGTCGAAAAGCAGCACGGTCTGCGGTTCCGTGGCAACATCGTCGCGGCCTGTCTGCTGCCGGTCGATCTGGGCTGCAAGGCGTTTCAATCCCACGCCCTGACCGTGACGGAACTGGCCGACGATGATCCGCTGGTGCTGAAGCTCCAGGCCGTCGCCGCCACGGGCGAGCAGCCCATCGTGCCCTGGCCGTATCAGACCTTTAAAACCGTTGCCGGCCCGGATGGCCCGATGGAAGTCACCGACGAACTCTGCCCTGTAGGCAGGAGGGTGGACCTTGGCAACTAGCATTGTTGGAACAGGCGGCGACTACGCCACGCTGGCACTGTGGGAGAGTGCGGGCGAAATCGAAACAGGCACCTGGATTGCCTCTTGCCTCTCTGGCAGCGACCTACAGTGGTTCACTATTATCGGGGCGGGCTGGGCTGGCCGGCCGCCCATTTTCGAGAACGCCATTGGACATCGGCATGATGGGCAGACTGGGGGGGCATATTGTACGGCTGGCGCTTCCGCCCATTGCATCTGGAACAACATTACTGGACCAGTGATAGTCAGCGGCATTCATTTTTCAATCGCTGGGACCAAGGTTGGATACCGGTTAGATGACAATTCGGGAGGGCATACTGGAGTAGTGATTGAGGACTGCCTGTTTGTTGTCACTTCATCTGGAACCAATACCCAAAGCATCTTTCTTCAGGAGAGCGGAAACAAGGCGCTAGGGGATGTCACCGTACGAAATTGCCTGTTCTACGGGGTGAACTCTCCGTCGGTGAACTACGGTATCCGGGTGAGCGTGTACCTGGCTTCATCAACGATAACCCTGAACGTCTATAACTGCTCGCTCTCCCGGATCAGCACCAACGCCGGCGGGCGTGGAATATCGCTTGTCAACGGCGCTGGCGCCATTACGTACGACATCAAGAACACCATCGCCGTCGGTACCACAACGGACTTCGCAATCAGTGGAGCCGGAACAAGGATCGACGCCGGCAGCAGCCACAACCTATCGAGCGATGCAACCGCCCCCGGAACGTCAGGCCTGATTAACCAGACCGCCGCCGATGTGTTCGTCAACGCCGCCAGCGATCTGCACCTCAAGGCGGGCAGCCCGGCCATCGGGGCAGGCAACAAGGTGCTGGACTTCGACGCCCTGGGCAACCCTCGCGGCACTCCCGACGATATGGGAGCTCTGACGACGTACACGATCGTTGTCGTCGTGGACGGATACCGCCTCTATCGCGGCAGGGGAGGGCTTGCCAATGTCGACTTCTCGACGCCGATCGGCACTGCCGGCGTCGATGCCGGCGGCGTCACCTTGACGGCATTGGGTCATGACCCCGCGGCGCGATACACGTACGTCGTGCGGGCGGTCCGCAGAAACGCCCTTCAGCAATGGGTCGAGACGCCGGACTTCTCCTGCACAGCCCAGATCGAGACCGACGATCAGGGGCAATGGGTTGCCGATCGTCCCTGGGGATTGGGCAAGGTCTGGGCTCAACCAGCGGCGGCGGGAGAACTGCACGTGGGGTGGGAGTTTCAGACGCCCTACGGCGCGGCGGCGCCCGCCGGATTCGCGGTCTACAGCGGACCGGCCAGCGGGGCGGTATCGACGCGGCGGCTCTGGCAGCCGTACACGCGCGACGGGCTGTACCTCGCCGCACTCGATCTGCCCGACGGGACGCACTGGATTACCGTTACCGTCTGCAGCGGCGGCGGGGTGGAATCATGGCCGTCGCCGCCGGCGGGGCCTTTTGTGGTCGCCGGCACACCTGTGGTGCAACTGGCCATCCGTGTGGAGGAAACGCAATGACAGCCGTTCAACTGTATAAACCCGCGTCGCGAGGCTGCATGCTACGGCCGCCGCTGATGCGGGTCTACCATACCCCGGTTGTCGCGGGCCCGTCGCCGCGGTGGCGCACGGAGAGGCTTCGCCCGTACTGGACGCCGATTCACCTGCAGTGGCAGGCCGACGGCGCGCCGGCGGGGTTGGAGGTGTCCGTTGTGCTGGGCGCCGGTTCAAGCAAGTCCCGCCAACATTCCGAGGACGAGCATTGCCACGCCGGCGACCGCATCCGGCTGGTCCAGGTACACTCAGGCAGCGGCGGGGGGGGGCCTTGAGCTCGAATGGTTCTGCGGCGTTGTCGCCCGCCAGACGCTGGCGATCCAGTCCGGCCCGGATGTGGAGTCGTTCACGCTGACGGCGTGCGGGCCCGAGTTGCTGCTGAGCCAGAAGGTGATCGCCGGCCAATGGTGGCCGCGAGCTGACCTGGACGCCCTGGAAGTGCAGGGTGCCCTGACGAGCAGCGCCGCCTCACGCGAGGGCGTCTGGGAGTCGCGCCTGCCAGTGGTGCTCAACGGCGGCGGGATCGGCAATGCGTCAGGCAGCGACTGGCAGCTTGTCTGCCCGCCCGGCCAGACCGGCGCGACGCTGATCAACAAGTGCAAAGTCTTCGCCGCGCCCGGCCGGGCTGCCGGGCAAGCCCGCAGCGTTTACTGGACCCCGTATTCGGCCCTGCGGTCGGTGGTGGAATGGGTCGACGCCGGCGAGACGATCTCGACCCAGGCGACGAACTGGTCCGCCATCGAAGCGCTGCTGGGCCAGACGCCGCTGGCGACGCTGGACCTGACGGGCATGAACCTGGTCCAGGCCATGCGGGCGATCCTGGAGCCGCTGGGATACGGTTTCGCCATCGAGCCCTGGCGGGCCGACACGCATGGCGGGCATCGCCTGCTGGTCTTCCCCCGCAACGATCCGGCCAGGCAGGCGCAGGTGTACATGGCCGCCGCGGCAGCGGGGGTCTCGATCGCGTCCCCGCAGGGCCAGCGGGCGCAGGTGCAGTCGGTGCGGATCGTTCGCGACGCCCAGCAGGTGCGCAACCGCATTCTGGTCTGCGGCGGTCTCAAACGGACGCAGCGCACGCTGGCGTTTCATCACGACGGCGACACGCGCGACCTGCACCCGTTCTGGGACGCGGCTGTTCACGATCTGGCAGACTACGCCCAGGACAATCTCATCGGGATGAGCAACCTCGCCGGCACCAGCGGCCTGGCGACCTGGCAGCAGCGGTACAGCGGAACCGACGAGCAATACGGCCACGTCTTTCGCACGTTCGCGTGGAACGAGGACGGCGCCCTTTCGGCGCTCGTCGCCGACGGCCAGGGCGCGCCGCGGATGCCGGACCTGTCGGCGCTGGGGCGCGACGGCGAAGCCGCCCGCCGGCCCAGGCCCATCGGTCCGCGATTCGAGTTCGCCGACGCCGGCGCGGCGGGGGCGCTCAAGGCCCCGCTGGTGGAACTGGGGCTGGCCAGCTATCAGGGCGGGCAGCACGTCGAGGACGCCGATGCGTGGATCGCCCTGGCGCCCAGCCAGGTGCTGGTGCGAAAGGATCGTGCCGCCGTGACGATTCTCGTGCCGGACCTGCTGGCGTGGCGGCCTTGGATGGCGAACCGAAAAATCTCGCAAGGTCAGTCGCTGCATTACCGCTACGGCCATCTCAATTACGCCACGCTGCTGCACAACGCGTTGCGAGCGGCCGAGGATGGCAGCGTCATGCTGCGCCTGCGAGTGACCGGCTCGATCGAGATGGATGATTGCGTCGGTCACGAGGCCGCCCGCTTGAGCGAGTCGGCATGGCCGTTCGACGCGGCGGCGCTGGTGCGCGCCGGTGAGCGGTTCAAGTATCGCGCGGTGGGCGAGACGGTCAGTCCGTCGCTGAGCGCCACGGTGGATGATACGCCGGCGCTTGAGGCACTGGCCCAGCGCGTGCGAGCGGCCGGTCAGGACGCCGCCACGCAGGGGTCGGTCCTGCTGCGGGGCCTGCAGCGGGCGTACGCGCCTGGGATGGCGCTGGCGAGCCTGCAGGGACGCGGCATCGACCTGGCGCCGCGACGCAGCGTCGAGGGCGCCTTACAGCGCGGCGTGCCGGCGATCGTCGCGGTGCGATGGAGCTTCCAGAACGGCGGCGCAGGCAAGACGGAACTGAACGTGGCCTCTCACTGAGGGAAGAACATGTGCGATCGCGATTCCACACTTGTAGCCGAGGTCTCAGCCTGCGCCGCCGAGGCGATGATCGTCCGCCAGGGCTATGCCCGCATCACCGCCAACGACGGCGGCGGGGCGTACCGCCTGACGGAACTGTCGTGGACGGGAACCGCCGACGCGGACGGGCAGGCGCCGGGACAATTGAGCGCCGCCGCTGCGCGGGACTTCCAGAACCGCGCCAGCGGGCAGATCGGCGAGGCGGTGATCTGGTGGCAGCAGTATCGCCGCGACGGGGCGCTCGAGACGCTCATCGACGTCGGCAGCGCTCACGCCTTGCCGCAGCCGGCGGGCAGCGGGGGCAGCCTGGTCGTCATCAACTCCGGCGGCACCGGATACACCACGCTGCCCGGGGCGGTGGGGCAGGTGCCCTACTTCAGCGGCGGGGCGTGGTCAGCCGCCCCGCTGGCGAGCCTGGCCGGCGAGATGTGCGTCACGCGGCGGTTGAAGCTCACACCCGGCAGCGCCGACGGCACGTGTCTGTTTGACGGCCGTGACTGGCGCGGGCGGTTGCTGCTGCCGGTGTTCTACGTGGTCTGGCAGAACGAGCCCAATGACTTCGCCGGCTCCGGCAATGTGCAGAGCATCGTGCAGACGCCGCCGGCGTTCGAGGGTCTTCTCGGCGGACCGGGCTGGGACGTGCTGGCCGGCGACTCCAGCGGCGGCGCCTACGTCAAGGTGGAGATGGAACTCGACAGCGGCAACTTGCGATGGAACTGGAGCGGCCTGGGGAACATCGCGGCCTACTCGATCGCGGCATTCGGCATGCTCTCGCTTGGCCGCGTGGCCGCCAACGACGACGTGACCCCGTAGCCGGCAGCCCGTAGCACGGGCATCTTGCCCGCCAGTAGCATGGGCGTCCCGCCCATGCTCCCCGCGTGGCATGGGCGTCCCGCCCATGCTCCCCGACCTTGCATCAGGAAGAACCATATGACTGACCAATGCACCGAACCGATGCGCGCCGACTGTGCCCGTGAACTTGGCCAACTCGGCAGCGAACTGTCGAACCTCAAGAACGCACAGGATTGCCAAAGCCGCAAGCTGAATGAGATCCACCAAGCCCTCGTCGGCAACGGCAGAATCGGCTTGGTCACGCGAGTGACGCTGCTGGAGCAGTCCGCCGTCGCGGCCGAGAAACGCGGCGACAAGTTCTGGAAGATCTTCGCCGTCATCGTGGCGCTGACCTCCGTCCTGGTAGCCGTCGCGAAATGAACAACCTCGCCACAGAGAACACAGAGATCACGAAAGCAGAGGACAAAAGCAGTTTCCTCTCTTTGTGATCTCTGTGGCGCAATCATCTTTGAACCCTAATCAGGAGAAATCCATGCAAAAGAGTACAGCAATAATCCTCGTGTGCGCGTTGGCTGCCGGTTGCAGCGGGGCGGCCGCAACCAACAGCCTCAAGAACGTCTCGCCCAAGGTCAAGTCCTACGAGGGGCCCATGAGCGGCGAGATCGTCGCCTACATCTCGGGCGAGCGCCCGGCGGCCTCGACCCAGCCGAGTCTCGCCCTGGGCATGGGGCGGTTCACGATCTACGACGGCGGGCTGACGGAAGGCCGCAAGGAGTTCGCGGGCTTTCGCGGGCTGAGCCCCTTCGACGATTCGCCCAACGACGTCGTCAGCCACGCCAAGGGCAGCGTCTTTGAGATCGACGGCAAGAGCAAGATCGACGTGGCGCCCGAGGGCGTCAAGAGCAAGACCGCCGTCGACGCCCAGGCCGCCGACAAGGGCGGGCGGCTGGGCTGGATCGACGAGATGCTCAACACGGCCTTCAAGATCGCCGGCGTGTCGGTCCTGGTCGTGGTCGTGCTGCTGATCTTTCCCGGCACGCGTGAGTTCCTGATCACCTGGCTGGGTCGTGCGGCCATCGCCAAGGTGGCGGTGGACGTTGTCAAGACAGCCACGGACAAACCGGATGATGCCAATGTAGTGAAACCCCTAACGCAGGAGACACAGCAATGAAGAGTATTCTGGAATGGTTTGAAGGCAAGAAGACGTACATCACAGCCGCAGTGACGTTTGTCCTGGGCGGCCTGCAGGCCTTGGGCGTGGAAGTGCCCGCATGGCTCTACGCCGTGCTGGCGTCGCTGGGCATCACGTTCCTCCGCAGCGGCGTGGAGAAGACGGGCTCGTAAAAGAATAGTGTCGCGGGCGTCTCGCCCGCGGAACTCGCGGACAAGATGTCCGCGACACGGTCATTAAAAACGACCAGCCCGCCAATCGTGGCGGGCTGGTCGGCCGATGACCCCAAGGGGAATCGAACCCCTGTTACCGGGATGAAAACCCGGTGTCCTAGGCCTCTAGACGATGGGGCCGCTGGGTCCCATCCGGAATCGCTCCGGAAAGTCATCGGGGTGACACATCATACAGATTCTACCACGTCCGTCAATGCCACAGTTGGGAATCTGCCTGACCTTGAGCCACTGAGGGGGCTATGGAACTCGGTTGCAGTGACTATAGTAAGAGATATGCACAATCACCAGAATCAGGCCAGGACCACAAAGGGACACATAGGATGTCTGCCGCGATGGAGACAAGAATGCCTCCATATGCACTAATTCTCTAGCTCAATGAGTCAGCGTTCATTTCTTCACCCTCCAAAGCATTGCTGATAAGTCCGCCAATGTAGTTGACTGGAACAGCGGCAATAACACGGCTAGGTCTGTGCCATGAACTCTGCAGCCCAGCGACCCAGTAGCGACAGGTGCCATCATCGCAACGCTTGATTCCCAAGATCGGGCCGCCACTCATGCCCACGATGCTATCGAGGATATTCCCATCTCTGCCTCTAATCCTATCGGGGAGTCTCGCGTAAAGCCTCGGCGCCCTTTTGCGGATCTCATCCGGCGGATCGGAAATGGGTTGCGCGGCAAGTTGTATGCATTGTCTATCAACTTGGAAGTGGTCCCCACAATTTCTTGACGAAACCAAGGCGTTAGAGCATCTAGCGATCATCTGTAGCGTATCCGCAGCTACGGAAGTAGCCTTGGCACTCCTCCGCGCTCACGGCCCTGAGAGCTTGGCCGATCACACCAATGAGTTCCTCCAACGTACGCCCGGCGGCCCGACGCAACCACGCCTTGACCTTGCTCCAGAGTTTCTCGATGGGATTCATGTCCGGCGAGTAAGGGGGCAGATACCACAGATCCGCCCCGGCCGCTTCGATCGCCTCGCGAACGCCCGTGGCCTTATGGCTGGACAGATTGTCCATCACCACGATGTCTCCAGGTCGTAACGCCGGCGCCAGGCACTGCTCCACGTACCCACGGAAGGTCACCGCGTTGGTGGGACCGTCGAAGACGATGCTCGCCTGGCGGATGACTTGGTCGCTGCGAATCGCGCTGATCATCGTTGTGGTCTTCCAGTGCCCATGTGGCACGGCATCCAGACAGCGTTGCCCGATCAACGCGCGGCCGTACCGACGGGTCATATTCGTTTTGGCACCGGATTCATCAAGGAAGATGAATCGTTGGGCTTCGGCGAATCGCGCGGCGATCTGGAAGTTGCGGCGATGGGCCGCAATGTCGGGCCGATCCTGCTCGCTGGCTCTCAGCGTTTTTTTTTAAGTGACAGACCCAGCTTTCTGCAGGCCCGCCAGACGGCCATCACGCTGCAGTGAATGCCCAGTTCCTGCCCACATCGCTCCTGCAGTTGCGGCAATGTCGCGCCGGGCTGCTCTTGGACAAACTCGTGAAGTCGAGTCAGAGCCTGGCCGCATATCTTGCTGACCCGGTCGCCCCCGCAGGCCCGCGGAGCAATTGTGCCATCCTCGCGACGACGTTGTTTGAGCCGGCGTACCCAGGCCGAGCTAACGTTCAGCACTCGCGCAACATCCGCCGTGCCATGCCCCGCGTCGCACATTGCCAACACACGCTTACGTAAATCCATTGAGTATGCTTTCATTTCAAGCCTCCATGCTTGACCCAAGCATACACAACTTCTTCAGAGGGCGCTAGATGTGTTCGTGACTTGCTCTAGAAGGTTTACCACGTCGGGAATGTCGACATGGTGGAAAGGGGACGGAGGCGACGGCGGCCTCCAGAATCGGGCACCTCCCAAGGTGACAAAGGCGTAAGTAGTCGGTTCGTCGCCATGCGGACCCGCTATCCAGCCATCATGGAAAGCCTGACACTGCCTATCGTGGTTCCCTGTTCCCTCGACTTTGTATTCGCACAGAATCCAGTGCGTTTGGCCCGTCCGCTTGTGATGGAAACGGATCCGAAGATCGATCACAGATCCTTTTGCGATCCTATATTCCCGTTCGGCCGTCGGCTGTTCCATGTCATCAACGACGATTTTTGCAGCGGGATTGAGCAAGTTCCAAATTGCGGCAGCCAGTTCCCGGCCATGTTCCCCATTCACAAGATGTGCCATCACACCACTATGCACCTTTTCCAATGCATATCCGACAGCATATACAAAACTGGGGGACTTCACGTGGGTCCGAAGCAATGAAACAGTCTGCTCCAGGCATTCCGCAGTCATAATGTTTGGCATTGTTAACGCATTCTCTTTTAAGACAGACGCTGTGTTGTCCCAGCCGAAAGAGCTGACACGATGATTCGACTCTTTCATTCTCCGCCCGCTGGTGGAAAAGTCAATGCTCCAGTTCCTTGCAGAAGTTCTTGCAGGCCTTCTTTGTCGCCCAGTAATTGCACATCACGCTGGCCGCTTCGGCGGCGATGGTTTTCTTCAGGGCTTGGGGGGAGAGGACCTTGGCCTGGCGGCCCCAGGAGAGGATCCAGGGGAGGATGTCGTCGAGGTGGGAGATGTCCACTTCGAACTTCAGGCGGCCGCGGGGCTGGGGGGTGAGCTTTTGCGAACTGTGCCAGCGGCGCTCCTGCACGAGTTTGGCGGCGGTGCCGGTGAACTCGACGGCCACGTGGTGGACGTCCTTAGTCTCGAACGCCCCGAACGTGTTCTTGAAATAGTCGGCGGGATTGAATCCTGACTTCTGGTAGTCGAATGTCTGGCCGGTGGTGCCGAAAGAGCCGATGCGCATCAGGTTGAACAGCGGTACGTGGCCGCTGCGGTGGTCGCGGGCGGCCAGGTACCACGCGCCTCGCATTCGCCGCAGCACGTAGGGGTCGACGGTGTACTCGCGCGGGCGCGGGGCGCCGAGGGGCCGGTATTTCATCCGGATGGTCTGGTTGTGGCTGATGATCTTGGCGAGGCTGTCCAGCAGGACCGGGCTGACTTCGGCGGCCCCGTTGGGGTCGAACTCGACCCTGGCCAGCAGGTCCTGCGGGGCGATCTCGATGCGGTCGGGCAGCGAGGCGATCATGCGGCCGAACACGCGGCCGAGCATGTTGGCCCACATCGTTCCGTCGTAGGCGGCCAGGGCCTTTTCGGCGACGAGCAGGGCGAAAAGCTCGCCCTCGCTGATTCGGACGTTGGCATGATCCAGTTGGGCTCGCCGTAGACGTATCCGCGCCGGGCGGCGTCGTAATCCAGCGGGGCGCCCAGGTCGTACTTCATGAAGTCGATGTCGCGCAGGATGGTGCGGCGGCTGACCTCCAGTTCGCCGGCCAGTTGCATGCAGTTGGGGGCGTCGTTGTCGCGGATTCGCTGGTCGATGTGCAGCACGTGCCGCCAGCGGGTGCGGAACTTGGAATAGGCGTCTTCGGTGCGCGGCGGCCGGGTTTTGTCAGATCGTTTCATGGTTTCTTCCCGCAAGGGTAGCGAACTGGTATGCCAGATGATGGCACACCTGAGCCGACTCCGCAAAATATTTTCTGCCGGCGGCGGGGCGTGTCGCGGACGTCTCGTCCGCGTGTACCGCGGGCGTCTCGCCCGCGAGGTGGCATGGATGTGTGGGCTTGCGTCGGGGAGCATGGGCGAGACGCCCATGCCACACGGGGAGCGAGGGCGGAATGCCCATGCCACACGGGGAGCGAGGGCAGGATGCCCTCGGCACGCGCGGGCGAGACGCCCATGCTACTCACGGGCAAGATGCCCGTGCTACTCATGGGCGAGACGCCCATGCTACTGGTGGGACGCCCATGCTACTGGCGGGACGGCTGCGCTACTGGGCGGCGGATTCGAATCTGGTGAACTCCTCGCGGAAGATCAGCGGGACGGTGCCGGTGGGGCCGTTGCGCTGCTTGGCCAGGATCAGTTCGGTGATGCCGGACTCCATGTAGCCCTCCTCGCCGGCATGGAAGTAATCCTCCCGGTGCAGCAGGGCAATCACATCGGCGTCCTGCTCAATGGATCCGCTCTCGCGCAGGTCGCTCATCTGTGGGCGGTGGCTGGGGCGGTCGGCTGGTTTGCGGTTCAACTGGGCGGCCGTGATTACCGGAATCTTCAGTTCACGAGCGAGGCTCTTGAGCCCGCGAGACATTTCGGCAACCTCGGTCTGGCGGTTTTCGCTGCGGCCGTAGAACCGCACGAGTTGCAGATAGTCCACGAAGATGCAGTCGATGCGGTGTTGCGCCCAGAGGCGCCGCGCGCGGCCACGAATCTGCGTGATCGACAAGTCGGCAGAATCGTCAATGATGATCCTGGCCGTGGACAGGTCGCCGGCGGCCAGTTGAAGCTGCGTCCAATCCTCGGCCGAGATCACGCCGCGGCGCATCTTCTGGAGCGACACGCGGGCATAGGAAGCGAGGAATCGCTGCATGAGCTGCTCGGTGGACATTTCCAGCGAGAACAGGGCCACCGTCTTGCCCTCGACCACGCCCATGTGCTCGGCCATGTTCAGCAGGAGGCTGGTCTTGCCCATGCTCGGCCGCGCCGCCAGGATGATCAGGTCGCCATTCTGGAACCCGCTGGTGAGGCCGTCCAACTGCGGGTAGCCCGACGGCTGGCCCAGAAGGCAGCGGCCATTGTGGCTTTCGAGCTTCTCGAACGTTTGCTGGAGCATGGTGCCCAGGAACACGCCTTGGGCGGTGATGTTGTCCGATGAGATGGCGAAGATGCGCTTCTCAGCTTCCTCGACGACGCCCTCGGCGGCAGCATCAGGTGTGAAAGCGTGAGCAGCCATGTCGCCGCCAGCTCGGATGATCTGCCGCAAGATCGCCTTGTCGCGGACGATCTTGGCATAGTACTCGGCGTTGGCGGCGCTGGGCAAGCCTTCGATCATCGCCACGAGGTACTCGGTGCCGCCGACGTGTTCGAGCTGGTTGCGTCTGGTCAGTTCATCCTTAAGCAGCACCAGATCGACCGCTTTGCCGGCGTCGCGCATCTCAACCAGCGTCTGAAACACCACCGCGTGGGCCGGGCGGAAGAAGTGGTCGGCCTTGTTGATCTGGACGACCAGGTCGATCGTCGCCGCGTCGAGCATCATCGAACCCAGAACGCAGACCTCGGCTTCGATCGACTGCGGCGGGACTCTCAGGGGCGTCATGCCTTTGGCTGTCATGGCTGGTCTCCTTTGTACCATGCCAGGACTGTAAGCAACTGCTGTGACAGATGGTGTCATAGCGGGAGGGGTCTCGCAAAATGAATCCGCAGTGGAGTTCCTTCGTGTCGCGGACATCTTGTCCGCGCGTGCTGCGGGCGTCCCGCCCGCGGAATCCGGGGAGCGAGGGCAGGATGCCCTCGGCACGCGCGGGCGGGACGCCCGCGACACGACGGGGGAGTATGGGCGAGACGCCCATGCCACTCACGGGCGAGACGCCCGTGCTACTCATGGGCAAGATGCCCATGCTACGGTCGGGGTGGCCGTGATATGATGCGGGCATGGCCGAACGGTTTGTCATTCTGGAGCACAGCGGGCATGGGGCGGTGCATTGGGACTTCATGCTCGAAAGCGGGGCGGCGCTGGCGACTTGGCAGGTCGGGTGCGATCCGTGTGGGTTGGCGGTGGGGGAGGAGGCGGCTGCGCGGCGGCTGGCGGATCATCGGTTGGCGTATCTGACGTATGAAGGAGCGGTCAGCGGCGGGCGGGGCAGCGTGCGGCGGGTGGCCTCAGGTCAGTACGAGTTGGTTGAGCGGCAACTCGACCGTTGGCAGGTAACATTGCAGAGTGGACGTGGCGGCGAGGTCGCGGAGTTCGCCATCACTTTGACGTCGCCGGGCGGGACTGACTGGACGCTGGTGCGCTTGTCATAGGGGGCGCCGGTTCGTGCTGCGATTCCTCGCGCGACACGGGCGAAAAGTGCAGCGTGATTTTGCCTTCTTCCACGTCGATGGCCGTGATGCGGATGCGGCTGCCCTTGCTGGTCAAGCCCGCCGATGAAATGGGTTTCTCGTCGATGGCGGTGATGGCCGCGGCGATGGCTGTGCCGATCTCGGCGGTGCTGAAGCCGATCATCCCCACGCCGCGGTTTTTGGTCGGCTGCGACGTCGCCGACTCGATCTTCTGCAGTTCTTTCTGCAGCAGCGGCTTGAGGGCCATCAGGCGGTCGCGCACGAACCAGTCAGGCACGCGGAGGCGTCCGACGTACGCGCCGGACATGCCGACGTGCAGTTGGCGGTTCTCGTCGAAGTTGAACGTGATCGCGGCCGAGAGCATCTTGTCGAACTGCTGGCTGCGGATCATGACCGTCAGGACGCCGGGGGCGAAGTTTACCGCCGGGTCGGCCAGGCCCGCGCGGGCGAGCAGGGCGTACACGCTGCCGTACTGGGTCTTGACGTTGGCCTTGTTGGGCCTGGCGCCGACGATGGCGTCGATCGACGCGAGGTACTGGTTGACTTCCTTCTGGGTGTAGGTGACGGAGAACGGCTCGCGGCTGCGGGAATGGTTGGCGAAGGTTTCGATGACGTTGTTGTAGAACGCCATGGTGACCTGGTGCTTGTCGTATTCGCAGAGGCGTTCGGGCTGGTAGTTCTTGGGCAGGAGGCTGGCCAGCACATACGCCCCTGCCGCCAGAATGAGCAGCAGCCCCAGCAGGCCCAGCGGGGTCCAGAGGATGATTTTCCATCGTGTCTTCAAGAGCGACTCCATTCGTGCATCAGGGCAATCCGGATCGGATTGTAACGCTGGGCGTTGTCAGCGAGGGGAGAAAAACTCCTGAATCATGCGGCGGTAGTGTGGGGGCAGTTCGTCCAGGTTGGTGCGACCGCGGTCGCTCGCCTGTGCCTGTGCGGCCTGCCATGCGGTCTGCAGCGGCACGTAGGGCGAAGGGGCCTGCGACGCCGCGGCGGCGCCTCGGCGGGCCGCTTCGGCCAGGGCCGGATCGTAGACCATCACGTAGTCCGGCGCCGGCGGCAGGGCAGGGCGCGTCTGAGCGGGCGGCGGAAGCGACGGTCCGCTCAGGCCGGCGCCGCGGCCGCCGGTCATGCCCGCCGCTCCGGCCAGTTGGAGACCCATGAGGGCGTCGACATCGATCCCGGCTTCCTTGAGCCTGGCCATCAGGTCCGCCAGCTTTCGCGCGTCGCCGGCCAGCAGCAGTTGACGGGCCTCGAGGAGCATCTGCTCGATCTGGGCGTCGGACTTGGCCGAGGCGTTCTGCAGGCGCGAGGCGGCCTGGTCTTTTTCGAGCGGGGCCAACTGCTCCATCGCCCGGGCCAGCGCCTCGACGCGAGCCATTTCGGCGGCGCTCATGGCCGTGGGGACAGCCGCCAGGGCGGCGCAGAGAACCACTCCAGTGGCCAAGGCGGCGACTGCGGCGGCGGCGGGGCGCGCGGGCCAGGCGCGGTCGGCGCCGCTGGATCTCCAGGCGGCCAGCGCCTGGGCGGAGACGAAGTCGGCCAGGGGCGTCTGCGCCCGCAGCGAGTTGGCCAGTTCGACGGCCGTGCTGAGGCGTTCGCGCAGGGCGTGCCGGGCATCGAGCAGCGCCGCGGCCGTCTCGGGCGCAACGCCGCGCGACGCTTCGATGATCGCCGCGACGGCCGCTGTCAGCAGCGGCACGACGATCGCCAGCGGGCGGGACAGGTGAAGGAACCACTGGCCCTGCACGCTCCAGACGGCCGCGGCGGCAGTTACAAGGCCGATGACGGCGATAAGGACCCAGATCGGGCGTCTTCGGGCTGAGCGTCGCAGCAGCACGATCATCGCGAGGGCGGGCAAGGCGGCGGCCAGCGTGGCGGCCAGGAGAAAGCGGGGGGCAATCGTCCATGCCGCTTCGACGGCGGCGGCGAAGAAGAACGCCGCGGCGGCGGCCAGAACGGCCGACTGCGTCATGCGTGCCAGGAGCAGTCGCCGCGCGGCGGCCGTCATCGCGGTCAGGATGTTCTGGCGGTCGTTCACGACTGGCCGGAGAATAAGACGCTCGCGAGGGCGGAAAGTTCCGTCAGTCAGCGGGCGAACCTCTTGTAAATTCTCTTGAAGCGTCCCTGATAGTACTCTTCGATGCGTTCCCGAAAGCCGGGCTGTTTCCAGGCCGACCGGATCATCTGCACCATTTGGCGCCGCTTGGGTTCTGGATCGTCAGCCTTGAAAGGATAATCTAACCCCAACACTTTTCGCATGGCCTGGTGGGCGGCTTCGCGCACGGCAGGGCTGGCGTCTTCCATCCCGTCGAGGATCGTATCCATCGTCTCGTACGCGCGGGCGTGCCCGAGCGTGGTGATGGCCGAAGAACGGACGCCCTCGTCCGGATCGGTTTTGGCCGCCTCCACCAGGGCCTGCTGGGCATCCTTCTGTTCAATCACGCCTTTGGAGATGGTTTGATTGAGCGTGACCGCGGCCTTCGATCGCACCATGGGGCGCGAGTCTTTCATGGCGACGATCAAGGCGGGTGTGGCCTTTTCGCCCAGAGGCCCCAGGGCGCCGACGGCCTTGCGGGCGATATCCGTATCCTGCTTGCGGGTCATCTCGACGAGCCCGCCGACATCGCCGGATTGCTGAAGCTGGCGGATGCGGGCCAGATCGGGGTTGGCGTCCTGATCGTTCTGCCAGGTCATGGCCAGCGTCACCAGCGCGCCGGCGATAAGAACGCCGGCAATAATGAGCGTGACAATCGACCATGTGCTGAATCGTGCTGCCATGGAACCTCACATCTAGTCCGGCTGCCAGTAGTTCTGCCGGATGAACGCTTCCTTGGGATTGATCTCGTCGGGATCCATGCCGCGGACTCTGCCGTCGACGAACAGGACGTTGACCTTGCCGCGATGGCGGGCGAAGTCCAGCACGTTGTCGTTGTTGGAGTCGTAGGTGGCCTGGGTGTCCCAGTCGTCCAGCGCCGGGTCGATCTTGACGCTGGGCGCCACATAGTCGATGGCGAAAATCTGGTTGGGATTTTTGAGCGTCTCGGCCAGTTCATTCATCCCGTAGTTGGTGCGCAGATCCTCGTCCGGCTCGGCGGATGGGGTGCCGCCACCGCCTTCTTCGCTGGATGCCCCCGGGGGCAGGATGACGTAATCTTCATAGCCGGCGGTGGTGCAGCACAGCAGGGAACCGGGCACGACGTTCAGGTCGCCTTTGGGCACGCCCGGCTGCGGATTGAAGCAGCTCAGAGCCCATTGGCTGATGGCGAACTGGCGGTCCGGCATCAGAATGAGCGGCCCCTTGTTGCTGGCGGCGGTGGCGGAGGTCTTACCGACGATCGAAAAGTCGGTGCTGTTGCTACCGTAGTAGCCGCTGCCCACAACCACCGTATCACCCGGATATACCGGCACCCGCGGACTGACCCAGACCTTCACGCCGCTGCCAAAGGGCTCGACCTTGATGAACGGCTTGGTAAAGCGGTAATGGTTGGCGCCGGTTCCGTAGTACCCGCCGCCGCCCCAGGAGTAGATCTCCACCGCCCAGAAGTGTGTGCCTGAACCGTCGCCGCCATCGTACACCGTGTCTCTGAGCTTGAGGTAGTCCGCTCCCCACCACTGCACCTGGTCCCCAGGATTACCCGCCTGGCAACTGCCCACCACCCGGTTGCCGAAATTGGAGTTCGTCATCCCATTGCGCTGCGTCTGGGACATGTGGATGCTCCAGGGCGTGTCGTCGTTGAAGGAGTACATGCCCCCGTTGAGCCCGCCCCGCGTCTCGTTATTGTACCCGTTGAGGGCCCAGGCCTGAATGAACTGGGAGATGTCCACGGCGTTGGGGCTTGTCCCTTCGCCGCCGCTCTTGCCGGCACTGGCCGTGGCGTAGTAATCGTCCGATTCCGGACAGCGGAAGACGCTGGCCGTGCCGTCGACGTGCGGGCGAAGCGTTGCCACCCACGCCGCCGGGGTAATCTTTCGCTTCCCGTCCGATTCCACCCAGACCGCCTGGCCGATGCTCTTGAGATTGTTGGCGCAGATAAAATTGTTGGCCGCTGACGTGAGGTTCGACACCGAGGGAATGAGCAGGGTGACCAGGATCGCCAGCACGGCGATGACCACAAGCAGTTCGGTTAAGGTGAATGCCTGCAGACGCGGGTGGCTCGACCTAATCATGGCATGTCTCCGTGAATTACCGGGGAGGCTGTCCCGCAATACCGCTACCGCGCCCCGGGTATAGTATATTATGACTTCGGACGGGGCCCATGTCCACCTTTGGCTCAAAGGAATCTTTTGTTTGGTTGATTTGTCGCCGCCGCTGCGGTATATTGCTGCTCCCATGGTTCCTTCATCCGGGTATGACGTGATGAACGTGACGGCCTTGCACCGGTGCAAGACCCTGCGTGCGATGCGCGCGGCCAATTGGCCGCTGAGCTAGCGGGACTCGACGAAGCCATACACCACCGGCCTCTTTTTCTGGGAACGCCCCATGCCTCGACAGAACATTCGCAACATTGCCATTATCGCTCACGTGGACCACGGCAAGACGTCGCTGGTCGATCAGCTCCTGCGCCAGTGCGGACAGTTCCGCAAGGGCGAGATGATGGGGCAGTTCATCCTCGACTCCAACCCCCTCGAGCGCGAGCGCGGGATCACCATCCTGGCCAAGAACTGCGCCATCGAGTACACCGACCGCGCGGGGCAGCACTACCACATCAACATCGTCGACACGCCCGGACACGCCGACTTCTCCGGCGAGGTCGAACGCGTGCTCAAGATGGCCGACGGCGTGCTGCTGCTGGTCGACGCCTTCGACGGCGTCATGCCCCAGACGCGCTACGTGCTGAGCAAGGCCCTCGAGGTCGGGCTCGAGCCCATCGTCGTCGTCAACAAGATGGACCGCCCCGACGCCCGCCCCAAGCAGGTGATCGACCAGGTCTTCGACCTGCTGGTGGACCTGGGGGCCGAAGAGCACGCCATGAACTTCCCGCTGGTGTTCGCCTCGGCCAAGGAAGGCTGGGCGGCCATCGACATCGACAACCTGCCCCCCCCCGGCACTGGAGACATCCACCCGCTGTTCGAGGCGATCATCCGCCACGTGCCGGCCCCGACGTTCGACCCCGAGGCCCCCCTGCAGGCGCTGGTGACGACGCTGGACTACAGCGACTACGTCGGGCGCATCGGGATCGGGCGAGTCTTCGCCGGGCGGCTCAAGAAGGGCGCCAATATCATGGTGATCAATCGCGCGGGCGAGCACACGCCGCGCACCGTCTCGCAGGTCATGCAGTTCGAGGGCCTCGGCCGGCACGAGGTCGACGTGATCGAGGCGGGGGACCTGTTCGCCGTCGTCGGCCTCGAGGCCATCGACATCGGCGACACGCTGGCGTGCCCGGACTTCCCCAAGGCCCTGCCCACGCTGCCGGTGGATGAGCCGACGCTGCACATGACCTTCCGCATCAACGACGGACCCTTCGCCGGGCAGGACGGAAAGTACGTCACCAACCGCCAGCTCCGCGAGCGGCTGATGAAGGAGCTGCAGTCTAACGTCGCCCTGCGAGTGGAAGACCTCGGCGACGAGTACACCGTCAGCGGCCGCGGGCTGCTGCACCTGGGCATCCTGCTGGAGAACATGCGTCGCGAGGGGTACGAGCTGACCGTCGGCAAGCCCGAGGTGATCTACCACATCGAGGACGGCAAGAAGCAAGAGCCCATCGAGCGGCTGGTCGTCGACGTGGCCAGCGAGGCCGTCGGCTCGATGATGCAGCTCATGGGCGACCGCCGCGCCGAGATGCTCAACATGGAGACGCAGGGCTCGCGCACGCTGGCCGAGTTCACCATCCCCGCCCGCGGGCTCATCGGCCTGCGAAACCGCATGCTCACCGCCACGCAGGGCGAGGCGATCATGCACCACCGATTCTGGCGCTACGAGCCGGTCCGCGGCGACATCCCCGGCCGCGCCAACGGCGTCATGATCGCCACCGATTCCGGACCGGTGACGGGCTACGCCCTGGAAGGCCTGGCCGACCGCGGCGTGATGTTCGTCACCCCCGGCGACGAAGTGTACGAGGGGCAGATCGTCGGCGAGCACTGCAAAGACACCGACATCCCCGTCAACGCCGTGCGGGCCAAGAAGCTCACCAACATGCGCGTCTCGAACAAGGAACAGACCGTCACCCTCAAGGCCGCCCGCAGCATGTCGCTGGAGTCGGCCCTGGAGTACATCGAGTCCGACGAGCTGGTCGAGCTGACCCCCAAGACCATCCGCATCCG
The DNA here is from genome assembly GCA_039680605.1 of Planctomycetaceae bacterium. Classification (NCBI taxonomy): domain Bacteria; kingdom Pseudomonadati; phylum Planctomycetota; class Planctomycetia; order Planctomycetales; family Planctomycetaceae; species Planctomycetaceae bacterium. Next base: position 85,304 of record JBDKTA010000054.1, read on the forward strand.
CAAGCGCTACCTGAAAGAAACCGACCGCAAGCGCCACGCGCGGCAGTAGAGAAGCAGTGGTGAGTTGTGGGCCTGCCCGCCGTAGCCTTGGCAAAGGCGGGAGGTCAGTGGTGAGAAAGAGCAGTGGGTCGCCGTCGTTAGCGGCGGAGCTTGCTCCGCGCGTTCGCCGCAGATCGTCCGGTCGCGAAGTCTGCGCGAAAGCGGTATGCGCTATACCACAATTCCACTTCCTTGCACTTTGTTGTACTTTTCACAGCACTTTCGCGGGAACCCGCCCCATCCGCTCTCTCGCACCCAGAAGCCGGGGAATATGCGACACAGAGACGCAGAGAAAACAGAGAAAAGCAACAGCATTAAGAGGAAGTCTTAAAGAAGCCTATCCCGTCACTGTTTTCTCTGCGTCTCTGTGTCGAAAGGTTTTTGCCACCTGAAAGCGGTACGCGCTATACCACAATTCCACTTCCTTGCACTTTGTTGTACTTTTCACAGCGGTTTCGGGGAAGTGCAACGAATTAATATTGACAGAGTCCGCAAAGATCAGTGTAGACCAGTAGGCGGCACCCCCGGATAAGCGGATAACCGCAAAGATCGCAGCAAGCCCCCTAAAGTTCGACGGCGGCGCTCGCCACGCCGAAGCCTTGGCGAAGGTGGGACGCCGCCCTGGCTGTTGTTCTCTTCCGATCCCCCGAACCAACGGGGATAACCACAAAGGACACAAAGGGCGCAAAGGGCCGCTGTGTTACAGAGAAAGCAAAAACATTCCCGCCGACCGCGATTTGAATTGAGGTATCTGTCCCACTCTGCCCACTCTGCCCAGGTTTCAACTATGGCAGCGGGGGTAATCCGAGCTCTTTCAAGTATCCGTTGTGCTTTGTCTTCGCGGCCTGGATGGCTTTCTCGATTTCTACCAACTCGTCATGAGTCGCCGCCAGATCGATTTCCTGTTCCTGTTGGGCAGTGCTGACGTAACGCGATATGTTCAGATTGTAGTCGTTGGCAACGATTTCCTTCATCCCGACGCGCCGGGAATACCGTTTCTCTTTCTTGCGGAACTGGTATGTCTCGATGATCTTATTGATATCCTCTTCCGTCAGTTGGTTCTGGCGCTTGCCTTTCTGGAAGTGTTCGCTGGCATTGATGAAGAGCACGTCGTCGGGCTTTTTGCACTTCTTGAGCACGAGAATGCAGACCGGGATGCCAGTCGAATAGAACAAGTTGGCCGGGAGGCCGATCACCGTATCAATGTGTCCGTCATCAAGCAGTTTTGTGCGGATGCGTTCCTCCGCACCGCCCCGGAACAGAACACCGTGCGGCAGGATGATCGCCATCACACCTTCGTCCTTGAGGTAGTGAAACCCGTGCAGGAGAAATGCAAAGTCGGCCGCGCTCTTGGGGGCAAGCCCATGGTTCTTGAACCGTACATCCTGGCCCATCGCCTCGCTCGGGTCCCAGCGGTAGCTGAAGGGAGGATTGGCCACCACTGCGTCGAACTTGGGCATCTTCGCCGGGTTGCTTTCCCGGAGCATATCCCAGTCGTTGGTCAGCGTATCACCGTGGTAGATTTCGAACTCTGAATCTTTCACTCCGTGCAGCAGCATGTTCATGCGGGCCAGGTTGTAGGTGGTGATATTCTTTTCCTGACCAAAGATCTTACCAATCCCATGCGAGGGCATCATATTCCGCACGTTCAGCAGGAGTGAGCCCGATCCGCAGGCGAAGTCGAGGACGCGTTCTAATCGCGGCTTCTTCCCCGTGGCCGGCTCCTGGCTGTCCAACGTGACGATTGCGGAGAGGATGCTCGAAATCTGCTGCGGCGTGTAAAACTCGCCCGCTTTCTTGCCTGACCCTGCGGCAAACTGGCCGATCAGGTATTCGTAGGCGTCCCCCAGCGCGTCGATGTTCGTGGAGAACTCGGCCAGTCCCTCGGCGATTTTCTGGATGATCGTGCAGAGTTTGGCGTTACGGTCACTGTAGGTTTTGCCAAGTTTATCGGAGCCAAGATTGATTTCGGAGAACAAGCCCTGAAAGGTGCTCTCAAAGGATTCATTCTCGATGTACTTGAAACCAGCCTGGAGGGTGTTAAGCAGATCGGTACTCTGCGTGCGGGCCATGTTGGCGATACTGGCCCAAAGGTGGTCAGGCTTGATTACGTAGTGTACCTTGCGGCGCATCTGTTTTTCAAACTCCACCACGTCATCGGGGTTGTTGGCATACCACACGGCCAGCGAAACGCAGCGCTGGTCGTCGGCAACCTTCGGGTAGTCTGACCCCAGTTCCCTCCTGGCGGCGGCGTCATAGTTGTCAGATAGATACCGCAGGAACAGGAACGCCAGCATGTAGTCGCGGAAATCATCCGCATTCATCGCGCCCCGTAGTTGGTCGGCGATGCTCCAAAGTGTTTGCCCCAGTTGTCTTTGGTCACGGTCGTTCATTGTGCGGGTCCTGGTGAGGCCGATGCTGCTTGCGCAGATGCGGCTGCCGGCGCTACTGCCACTGTGGCTGCTTGTGCAGGTATGGCTGCCGGCGCTACTGCTACTATAGCTGCTTGCGCGGGTGTGGCTGCTGTCTTCTCCAGAAGATCCGGCAGTGCGAAGCTGTAACGAGTGAAGAAGGCGGTAAGGATGTCCTGAAAGAGGGATTTATTATCGTCACCCATTTCCCGTGGTTCGTAGAGGGAGTACGCGCCGTGACTCAGAACGTTCAGCGCCCTTGAGTAGAAGGCCTGATCCTTTTCCCCATCCAAGCAGTCTGCAAAGGAGTGATACCCGAAGAAGACCGCCGTCTTCTCCAAAACACTTCGAAGCATGTTGAAGTGATAAGTGTAGAGGATTCCCGATTCTGCTGCGGATTGAAGCTCGCTCAACATCGCGACATGGTGAAAGAAGGGAGTATCGTCTGTGGCACGCAGCGTAAGTTCATCTCCATTACGTGGCCGATCCAGGAAGTACTTCTTGTGAGGAATCTTCTTGAACTCGTTGGCAATAACGTTGAAAAAGAGCGCGTGATGCGACGAGATAACGGCCTTGCACCGGCCCCTTCCCTTCTTAAGCAACTTCGCCAAATCGCTCGCCACTGCGATGGCGTTGTTATCATCAAGTGAGGAAATGGGATCATCAATGTAGAAGTACTTCACCCACGAATAGGATTCCTGGCCGTCGATTACCCTTTCGCAAATAGCCATGAAGAGGCACCAGATGAAGATATTTTCTTCCCCCCGCGAAATCTTGATGTTGGAGTTATCTCCCTTGCGAAAACTGACGGTCCAAGCGGTATAGTCGATGTCAAAGTCGAAGTCGGCGTACCTGCCCAGATATGCTTGTATGCTTTCCTCCAAGGCCAAATCCCTCAGGCCAGCGAAGAACTTGGATTCCGAGTTAATTCTCAGCTTCCGGTCACTGTCATCCTCAAAATCATTGTCCCACGTAAAAAGATCTTCGGTATAGGCATTGAAGTAGAGCGTATCAGGAGTACCCTTGTTCTGTCGCTTCCCGGCCTCCTTGAACTCCATAGAAAGTCTGGTCTTGCCTACGCGGTTATAGGCGTAGACGAACACAAAGTCGGAGTTGGCAAGGTCCCTCCGCACTCGCGACCCAAGCGTCTGCATCGTTCTATATCGATGGATTGTTGGAATACTGCTCATGCTTCACTCTCCTGAGGGGAGGGGAAAAGTTGCTGCATTAGGCCTCTCTTGTGGACCCTGAGGGCAACGACCTTCGTGGCTTGACTGAGCATTACCGTATCAAGGGAAGCGAGGCAACCGGCAACTCGTTGCTGCTCACCCTTTGTAGGGGGACGTGGAATCAGAAAAGACCGAATCTGCCCGAAGTTCAAACCTTGCCTGTTGCCGCCGGCTTGAAAGTTGTCGATTTGCTTTTGGCCTCGGTCCGAGATCAGGTATTGATTGAGCAACACCGGATAAAGCTCGTTCTGCTTCAGTCGGATAATACAGACGTGCTGATTGACGTTGCCGCCGACAATTCTCGAATCTGCGACCGCACTTCTACCGATTGACGCTCCGGTAATGTTCAGAAGGACGTCAGAAGGCTGAATTTCGGACGCAACGAATGACTTGTGCGTTTCCTCGTCTATGTACGCAACGTCTTCCAATATTAGCTCTCCCCAACCTACGTTTTGGCTACGGATAAATGGCCGACCGCTCGACTTGTAGTTCTTGTCGCCCCCGAGGGGAGTAATTCCGCTGCCGATCCTACTGGTCATTGGCCCGAGTTCGTACATTTCCCACGCCGGAGCGCTGCAAAACTCGGGAAAACGGAGGCGCGAGCGAGTTTCGCCTTCTCGCGGAAAGAGAAGCTGCATCAGTCCTTGTTTGTGGGCCCGCATCGCCTCCAACTTCCGGACCTCGGCGGCAATTAGCTCGTCCAGCGAAGTCAGACAGTCGGCGATCTTCTGCTGCTCAGCGGAGGAGGAACTCCCGCTCGGGACGGGGACGGGCAACCTCATCAGATCGTCGTCGTTCACACTCAGGGAGCCGTGAGCGCGCGCACCGATGGTGATGTATTTCTTCAGCCACCTGCCATGCAGATTGCCTGCGAAAACATAGTCAAGATATGCCGGATCAATTTGTAACTCGTCCGGTCGAAAGCAGGTGAAGATGCTGTTGGGAACTGCGGCTTGGTCCTTGCCCAGGTATCGTGCGATGTAACCTTGGGGGAAGGCTTTCGTGGCACTCTTGTTGTACGCAAAGTCGTTCTTCTTCAGCCGGAGATAGTTCTTGAGTGAGTCGCCCGCAATTGTGCGGCCAAATTTGTTCTCCTGGCTCACCAGCCCAACTCCGGTCGTGACTGTGTAGGGCGTGCATTGGGTTGTGCCGACTCGGTCATCAATCAATGTTGCGATTTGTGCAAGGGGCTTTTGAATCCAGCTATCCCTGAACTCGGGAAACCGCAGCTTCGGAATTAGCGTGTGTTTGGTATCGCCCTTCATCGTTTCACTGCTCGTATGCGCTTAGTCCCGAAATATCCCGGCCGGCGGCGCGCTTCTTCAGCAGCGGCACCAGGTCGGCCATGAGTGCCAGTTCTTTTTCCCTGCGTTGTCGCCAGTTCAGGCCCAGCGGTTCCATCAGGACGGTAAGCTGTTCGCCGTCGAAGATCATACGGCCGAGGATGGTGTCGATGAATTCCTGCAGGGCGCCGGGCGACAGGCCGTGCTTACTGGCCTGTTGGGCAAGCTCGGCGGCGTTCCTCTGGGCCTTGAAGAGATGGTACCCCTCGCGAACGCCTTTCTCGTCCAGCCTCTTACCCGCTTCGAGAGAGCGGACATAGTCGGTGATGATCTCGCGCTCGTCCATGAACTTGGCATCGGACGCGATAAGGCCGATCAGCCTTTCGCGGCTCATCTCCCACTTGGCCGGGGTCTGCTGCGAATACCGGGCGATCAGGGCCATGATGTAGTCGTAATCGATCAGGGCCGAGGCGAAGAGGACAAACTCAAAGTCAAGTTGATCTGCCCCAGTTGCGTCGCCACTCTTGCCGCGCTGCTCCCTGAGCCGCTGGGCCGTTTCGAGGTAGACGCCGCGGAAGCCCTTGAGATGTTCCTCGGGCAGAATCTGCTCGATAGTCTTCTTCTGTTCTTCGGAAAGATCGGTGTACTGGTCGAGTTGGGTCTGGAGGCGCTGCACTTCCTTGAAGCGGAGGATGAACTGAGCGCGGGCGTCGTCCCCCTTGAGATTCGGCACGTCTTCCGGTCTGGGCTGGAGGCCCTGCGACTTCATAAACTCGCCCAGGTCGCCGACGGCGGTCTTGAGCTTTTCGATGACGACGGGGGCCTTGTCCACAAGCCAGATTTCTCGGGCCTTCTCCATCTCGGCCCCGGAGAAGAGAATCACGGCGGCATCGACGGCGGCCTGCTGCTGGCGGAAGTCGAGGATGTTTCCGTAGGGCTTGGTGGCATTGAGGATGCGGTTTGTGCGGGAAAGAGCTTGGATCAGCCCGTGGTGCTTGAGGTTCTTGTCCACGTAAAGCGTGTTGAGATACTTTGAGTCGAAACCGGTCAGGAGCATATCGACAACGATGGTGATGTCGATCTTCTCCCGGCCTTTCTTGGGCAGGTCGGCGTTGGGGAACTGCTGGTCTTTGATGCGCTTCTGGACATCCTGATAGTAAAGATCGAACTCGAAAAGGGAGTGATTGGTGTCGAAGCGGGCGTTGTAATCGGCGATGATGGCCTTGAGGGCTTTCTTCTTCTTTTCGGGCTCCTGCTCGTTGTCGGCCTTTTCCTGCGGCAGGTCCTCCTGAATCTGTTTCACGTCCGGGTTATCATCGGCGGGTGGGGAGAAGACGGCGGCGATGTTGAGGGGGACAAATTCAGGATCGGCCTGCTGCTTCTCCGCCTGCACGGTCTGGAAGAGGTCAAAGTACTCGATGGCCTGGTTGATGGAGGCGGTGGCCAGAAGAGCGTTGAACCTGCGCCCGCCGGTGGCCGCGTCGTGTTTGGCGAGAATGGCCTCAACGACAGCGCGCTTGGTCAGGGTTTCGCCGGGCTTTACGGCTTGGCCGTCGGGCTTGTAGTAATCCACGTGAAAACGCAGGACGTTCTGGTCCTCGATGGCGTGGGTGATGGTGTAGGCATGGAGTTCTTTCTCGAAGAGGTCCTGCGTGGTTCTATAGGTGGCCTGATCGCCTTCGATCTTCTGGTAGGTGGCGTTCTCTTCAAAGATGGGCGTGCCGGTGAACCCGAAGAGCTGCGCGTTGGGGAAGAACTCCTTTATGGCCTGATGGTTGTCGCCGAACTGGGAGCGGTGGCACTCGTCGAAGATGAAGACCATGCGCTTCTTGCGGAGCGATTCGAGGCGCTGCTTGTAGTTGCGCCGGTTCGTGCCATCCAGCGCCAGGCCGAGCTTCTGGATGGTGGTGACGATCACTTTGTCGGCGTAGTCCTCGGATAGGAGCCGGCGGACGAGCGTTTCGGTGTTGGTGTTTTCCTCGACGCAGCCTTCCTGAAACTTATTGAACTCCTCCCGCGTCTGGCGGTCCAGGTCCTTGCGGTCCACGACAAAGAGGCACTTTTCGATGTCGGGGTTGTCCTTGAGGAGCGTGGAAGCCTTGAAGGAGGTGAGCGTTTTTCCGCTGCCGGTGGTGTGCCAGATGTAACCGTTACCGCAGTTTCGGTGGATGCAGTCCACAATGGCCTTGACCGCGTAGATCTGGTACGGCCGCATCATCAGCAGCTTCTGTTCGCTAGCGATGAGAACCATATAGCGGCTGATCATCTGGCCCAGGGAACACTTGAGAAGGAACTTCTCCGCGAAAGTGTCAAGGTGGGTGATCTTGGTGTTGTCTTCGGCCGCGAACTGGTAGACGGGAAGGAATCGCTCCTCGGCGTTGAAGCTGAAGTGGCGGGCGTTGTTGTTGGCGAAGTACCAGGTGTCAGTGCGATTGCTGACGATGAACAATTGGATGAAGCACAGGAGGGTGCGAGTGTAGCCGTTTCCCGTATCGTTCTTGTAGTCGACGATCTGCTCCATGGCCCGGCGAGGGCTGATGCCGAGGGTTTTCAGTTCAATCTGGACGGCCGGCACGCCGTTGATGAGCAAAATGACATCGTAGCGGTGGTGGCTGTAGTCGGTATTGATGCGGAGTTGATTGACCACCTCAAAGGTGTTCTTGCACCAGTCCTTAATGTTGACCAGCGTGTAATTCAGAGGCGTGCCATCGTCACGGATGAAGCTGTTAATGTCGCGAAGCCTACGGGCAGCGGTGAATACATCCGGCGTGATGATTTCATCCAGCAGTCGCTGGAATTCGCCGTCGGTCAGTTGGACGCGGTTGAGCGCGTCGAACTTCTGTCGGAAATTGTTCTCCAGCGTGTCGCGGTCTCGGATGTCCGATCGGTATTCGTATTTCAGGCTGCGGAGCTTCTCGATAAGCTGTTCTTCAAGATGGCGTTCGGGTGAACTCATGGCGGCCTTTAGATAGAACAATCTGAATCCTACCGCGCGAAGGCGGGGCTCCGCTCGGGGTCTTTCGCCGGATTCTACGATGCGCCCAAGGCAAAGTCACGTGGCAAAAGACCAGGGCTTGCTTGGCGGGTCGTGTCGGGTTTTGCGTAAAACTTTTGCAGCCTTTGACGTAGGTCAAGGTTCGGTCTCTGGGATCGTCTTACTATACGGCACGGCAAGAAGCATGCTGCAGGCCGCACCGGAGATTGACGTGAATGAGACCGAACTTAGTGTCGAGCAGTTTGACGCCGCTCTGGCGGCCCTGGGGACGCGGTATCGGCTGTACGCCCCGGTGCGATTTGCCGGCCAGGGGCGACTCGCCGACACCGACGTCGTCCGATATGCCGAGGTGACGGCCTTCGCCCAGATCGAGTTCGATCGCAAGTCCGACTTCTCGCCCAAGGAGGTCCTCCTGCCGGTCAGTCAGCCGATGCTGGAGTACACGGCCGCCGGCGGTTGGGTCGACGCGGCGGCCGACGACGGCAAGGGAATCCTGATCTTCCTGCGGGCGTGCGACATCCACGCGATGCAGCGGCTGGACACGATCTACCTTCACAACGGTCCGGCCGACCCGTGGTACCAGCGGCTGCGTGGGCGGACGAAGTTCATCCTGATCGAATGCCGCCAGAGCTTCGAGAACTGTTTCTGCGTGTCCATGGGCTGCAATCGCACCGACGATTACGCCATGGCCGTGCGGGCGGCCGAGGGCGCGGTGCTGGTGCAACTGCGCGACGAGCAGCTCCGCTACGCGATACCCCCCGGCGCCAGGCCCGCGGCGTTTACCCCGCATTTCGTGGACGCCGACACGACGGCCGTGGAACTGCCCGATGAGGCCCGCCTGGCGGCGGCGGTGCCGGCCGGGCTGTTCGAGCATGACTTCTGGAAGGAGTACTCGCAGCGGTGCATCGCGTGCGGACGGTGCACGGTTGTCTGCGGCGATTGCACGTGCTTCACGACCGTCGACGCCCCCAAGGACGGCCACGCCGGCGTCATCGAGCGGCGCCGCGTGTGGGCGTCGTGCCATCTCGACCGCTTCACCGACATGGCCGGCGGGCACGAGTTCCGCAAAGACTACGGGTCGCGCATGCGGTTCCGGGTGATGCACAAGATCTACGATTACCCGCGCCGCTTCGGCCAGCCGATGTGTACCGGCTGCGGCCGCTGCGACAGCATCTGCCCGGAGTACATCTCGCTGTCGAGCTGCATCAACAAGCTCTCGGCGCTGGTGAAGGAGGAGTTCTAGCGTGTGCCGGAATCCGTACGTACCGCAGATTTCGCAGGTGCTGGACATCCATCGCGAGACGGCTGTGGATTGGACCTTCCGCCTGGCGTGGGACGCCGAACCGGCGGCGGGGCAGTTCTTCGAGGTATCGCTGCCGGGCCTGGGCGAGGCGCCGATCTCGGTGAGCGACTTTGGCCCGGGGTACATCGAGATGACGATCCGCAAGGTCGGGCGCGTGACGGGCGGGCTCTTCGCCCTGGCGCCGGGGGAGCGGTTGTTCCTTCGCGGACCGTACGGGTGCGGATTTCCTCTGGAGCGTTTTGCCGGGCGGCACCTGGTGATTGCGGCCGGCGGAACGGGCGTGGCGCCGGTCAAGCCGGTGATCAAGCACTTCCTCTCGCACGGCGAGGGTCTGGCGGGGCTGGATGTTCTGATCGGGTTCAAGTCGCCGCACGATATCCTGTTTCGCCAGGAGGTGCTGGCGTGGCAGTCGCGAGCGGGCGTGGTGCTGACGGTCGATCACGCCGAGGCGGGCTGGACCGGGCCGGTGGGGCTGGTGACGCAGACGATCCCGGACCTGCCCCTGCCCGACAAGGCCAACGTGGCGGCCATCGTCGTGGGCCCGCCGGCGATGATGAAGCACACGATCGCGGCCCTGCAGGCTCGCGGCCTGCAAGGCGATCAGATCTGGGTTTCGTACGAGCGGCGGATGTCGTGCGGGCTGGGTAAGTGCGGGCACTGCAAGATCAACGACAAGTACGTATGCCTCGAGGGCCCCGTGTTCAGCTTCGCCCAGGCCCAAGGGCTGAAGGACTGAGGAAATCGTGAGCCTGGACCTCAATACAAAGTCGGTGATCCGCAACGCCTGGCGCATCACCTCGCAGCGCGGCCGGACCTGCCTGCGCATCCGTGTTCCCGGCGGGCATCTGCCGGCCGAGCTGATGACCGACATCCAGCAGATCGCCCAGCAGTACGGCAACGGCAGCGTCCATATCACCACGCGGCAGGGCTTTGAAGTGCCGGGAATCCGCTTCGAGGACATGGCGGCTGTCAACCGCCGCATGCAGCCGATCCTCGACGCCCTGGAGGTCGCCATCGGCGTGCCGATGGGGCAGCGCGGTTCGGGCTATCCTGCCGCGGGCACGCGGAACGTGGCGGCGTGCATCGGCAGCCGCGTGTGCCCGTTCGCCAACTACGACACGACGGCGCTGGCGGCGCGGATCGAGCGGCAGGTGTATCCCAATCACCGCCACCTCAAGATCGCATGCACCGGCTGCCCCAATGACTGCATCAAGGCGCACCTGCAGGATTTCGGCATCCTGGGCCAGACCGACGTGCAACTGGACGCCGCCCGCTGCATCGGCTGCGAGGCCTGCCAGAAGAACTGCAAGGCGCGCGTGACCGACGCGCTGGAAATGCGGCACGGTCGGCCGGTGCGCGACGCGGACCAGTGCATCGGCTGCGGCGAGTGCGTGCTCAAGTGTCCCACCGGCGCCTGGCGGCGCAGCGCCACGAAGTACTACCGCATGATCATCCTGGGACGCACCGGCAAAAAGAACCCGCGCCTGGCCGCGACGTTCCTCGAGTGGGCGACCGAAGAAGTGATCCTGGCCGTGCTGCGCAACGTCTACCCGTTTATCGAGACGCACATCGACAACCGCCTGCCCAAGGAACACCTGGGCTACATCGTCGACCGCGTCGGCTACGAAACGTTCAAGAACGCCCTGCTCAAGGGCGTGACCCTCAACGACAAGGCCGTGGTGGCCGGCGAACTGCACTTCGCCGGATATCGCCATCGGCCGCAGACCCACGAGCCCAGGCATGAACCAAGCGGTAGATAATCTGGCGGAACTGGCAGTGACGAAGATCCGGACCCTGGACAGCAGCCCGGCGCGGGTGTTCGTCTCGGCCATGTTGGCCGGAGTGTACGTGGGGTTCGGGATCGTGCTGATCTTTTCGATCGGCGCGCCGCTGCAGGCGGCCGGCTCGCCCGCGGTGCGACTGGCGATGGGGGCTTCGTTCGGCGTGGCGCTGACGCTGGTGATCTTCGCCGGGTCGGAACTGTTCACCGGCAACAATATGATCATGACGATCGGCTGCCTGAGGCGCCGGATCGGGTGGGGGCAGATGATGCGGGCCTGGACGGTCTGCTACGCCGGGAACCTGGCCGGTTCGCTGGCGCTGGCGGCCCTGATGGCGATGTCCGGACTGTCGCGCGGGGCGGTGGGGGAGTTCGTCACCGCGACGGCGGCCGCCAAGATGAGCGCCCCGGCCGCGGAATTGTTCGCCCGCGGCGTGCTGTGCAACATGCTGGTGTGCCTGGCGATCTGGACGGCCAGCCGCACCAAAAGCGACGCGGCCAAGCTGGGTCTGATCTTCTGGTGCCTCTTTGCGTTTATCGGTTCGGGGTTCGAGCACAGCATCGCCAACATGACGCTGCTGGGCTGGAGCCTGCTGATCCCGCACGGCCCCGCCGTCTCCTGGGCAGGCCTGGCCGCCAACTTGATCCCCGTGACAGCCGGCAACATCCTGGGCGGCGCATTCTTCGTCGGGGCCGCCTACGCGTACATTGGATCAAGCAAGAAGGCTGAAGCCAAAGCCGCCCCCCAGCAATCGCCCGACCATCCATGCGCCGCAGGTTGTATCGAGAACCCCTGAACCCCTGCCGCGTGCCATGCCCGTGTGGCATGGGCGTCTCGCCCATGCTCCCGCCGTGTGGCATGGGCGTCTCGCCCATGCTCTTGCCGTGTGGCATGGGCGTCTCGCCCATGCTCCCCCGGGGACCGGTGCGATGCACAACTTCCGTTGTGCGTGTCCCCGCCCGCAGTTCCCCCGTCGCCGCAAGGCGACCCTGGAGTGCGGCGGCCGTGACGCCGCCCTGGATGTCTTTCGCACAAGTCAAACCGTCATCATGCAGGGAGGCCGGAACCGGAGAATGCCAAGGCATCGATCGTCTTCTGCCAGAGTCTATATGCCTTTGAGGTGGTGATTTCCAAGCCAACAACAGCCAAGGCGGCGTCGCTGCCGCCGCACTCCAGGGGGCTCTCTCAGCCCCGTCAGAGGCGACCGATAATACCGACCGACCGCAGCCGCAAGCGCCGAGCAGAGTACGGAGCCGCCCAATTTCCTGGAGCACTAATAGGGGGCTGTTCACCGTTTCCCGGCGCCGCCGTAGTCGATGCTGCCGTGGGGGGCCAGCTTATAGCCCCATCTGGCAATGTACTGCTGGCGCGGCTTGAAGTCGTCGCCGGCCTTCTTGAGTTGTGCGTGAAGCTGATCGTCGAGCTGTTTCTGCAGCGCGGCGTGCTCGGGTTTGTTCGCCAGGTTGCTCATCTGCCAGGGGTCGGCCTGATTGTCGTACATCAGCCACGGGGCTTCTTCGCTTCGCACGTAGGTATATCGCGAGGTGCGGATCGCGCGGTAAGCATGCCGCAAGGCTCCGGAGAAGGGCGAGACCGACATATACAACGCCGCGCGGCCGGCGTTCTCGCGCCCGCCCGCCGCCAGGGCCGACACGTCCTCGCCCTCGACGCTTTTGGGTACAGCCACGCCCGCCAGACCCAGCAGCGTCGGCAAAATGTCCGGCGTGTTGATCGGCGTTGCGACGGTGCGGCCGCCGGCGATCTTCCGCGCGGGGTAGCGCATCAGGAACGGCACGCGGCAGGACTCGTCCCAGGGCACCTGCTTGGTGCACGGGGCTATGCCCTGAGCGCCCATCATCTCGCCATGGTCGGAGGTGAAGATCAGGATCGTGTTGTCGGCCACGCCCGCATCGGCCAGCGTCTGCACCACCTGGCCTACGCACTCGTCCACGGCCGAGCAGTGCCCGTAGTAGCCGGGCAGTTCCCCCAGCACGCGCTGCCGCATGGCCGTCGGTACGTTGGGGTTGAGCTTGAGCTTCTCCGGCGGGTACAGATCCTTGTACCGCTTCGGCGCCGTGCCGTGCGGGAAGTGCGGCGACCCGTACGAGACCACCAGCAGGAAAGGTTTCTTGGAGGCCGCGCGGCCACGGATGTACTGCCGCGCGTCGGCCGTCTGAGCGAAGGCGTCGTAGCCGTCCCAGAACTTCTTCTCCTGCGACTGGCCGGTGTAATAGTGCGAGTGCGGATAGTTGTGGTCGCACTCAGCCGCCTTCCAGTACTCGAACCCCTGCCGCCGAGCTGGCGGAATATACGCCCCGCGCCCGTGGCCGTCGAGGTGCCACTTGCCGATGTACGCCGTGTCGTACCCCGCCGCCGCGAAAATCTCGCCCATGCACACTTCCCGATCGGGCAGGTGCAGGTCGTTGAGGAACATGCCCGTCGAGGTGGGATATCGCCCGGTCATCAAGGCCGCCCGGTACGGCGTGCAGACCGGGCAGACCGAGACGGCCGTGGAAAAATTGACGCTCTGCCCCGCCAGCCGATCAAGACAAGGCGTCTTGACGTTAGGGTCGCCCGCGTACCCGGTGGCGCAGCCCCGCCACTGATCTGCCAGCAGAAAAACGATGTTAGGCCTCTTCGCCCCCGGCAAGTCCGCCCCCGCGGCAACCCGCCCAAGAATTGCGGCCGCCGCAGCAGCGCCAGAAACCTGCAGAAATGTGCGGCGCGAAATGGACTGCGATGCGTGCATGTCAGACTCAATACGATATCAGGGAACGGGGTTGGTGGGAACCGAGAAACCGGGTGTCCCCCATACGGCGTTTCCAGTTTTACCTATTGACGATTCCGGAGTCCGTGGTATGATCCCTTTTGCTTCAATCGGCCACGATTGCCCCGTTTAACATCCCAGGAGAGGCTGCCCGTCATGGGCGGCCGGGAAGAAGGACGGAGGCGGGCATTTCAGCCGGGATATACAGGTCATATTCTATTGGGAAAGGGAATATCGCATGAGTAGGAACGTTGGCTTGATGATAGCTTTCGCGGCTGTACTTGCTGTTGCGGGTGTGACTGAGGGTGCCCCGATTCCGGTATCCAGCTATGCTCCTGTCGGGAGCACCGTGCTGAACCACACTTTTGCCCCGGACCCTGACAGAGTGAAACTGACCGATGGGGTCTTTCCAACAGGCCTGACCTACAGCTCTGCCGGTTGGGTCGGGTTTGGAACTTCAGTGAAATACGTCACCTTGGATTTCGACCTCGGGTCAGTCAACACGGTCGGCTCGGTGGAGGTCTACTACCTTTGCGCCGATGCCGATCTGGCAAGGCCCAGCCGGATGCGGGTCTATGGCAGCACGGATGGAACCTTCGCCGGGACAGGCTGGGGCAGCAACAGTGACGCGGGCCTGCCGACGACAGCGGCCGACTTCGGCGTGGCCAACTTTCCAGACACATATAAGTTCGGCAATCCCTCCACCCGCAGTGCACAGGATGTCCTGCTGACACTGACAACGCCGCTCAATGCCCGATATGTGCGCGTGGTATTCGATCATTTCACCAACGGGACATTGGACGGCAATAACCTGTGGGTGGGCGAAGTGGGATTCTTCCAGCCCATCCCCGAGCCGGCGACGCTGGCCCTGCTGTCGATGGGCGCCTTGGCGCTGATCCGCCGTCGTCGAGCCTGAGCCAGAACCACCAGAGAACCAACCATAGCGCCCCGCGAGCAATCCCGGGGCGCTGTTATGCGCACGGCCATCTCCACTCACCACCCGCCTTTGAATGTAGTATGGTGTCCCCGGAACCTCCTCCGAACTCCTAGGGATAAGGGATATATATGTCTAAGCCGCTATACCTGATTCGGCTCCGCTGTTTCCTTCGCGCAGGGAAATCAGATCAATATGCCTTTTTCCCAAGCGTAGTATACATCGCAGTCATCTGGCTCAATAGGAATAGGATCCAGCTTCGTCTCCTTGTCTTGGCGAAAGACTTTGTATGCGATGAACTGGTCTAGCTCAAACTTCTTCGTACGCATTCTGTCCAAGAAACCATAGAAGATCTCAGGGCTATGGGTCTCTATGACTATATTTGCTTTGCACCTTTTAACCGTGTCAATGAAAACATCCACTAGTGCCTTAGCGGCAATATGGTGCAGATGCAGTTCCGGCTGCTCGAAAAGCAGTGTGGCATTCTGCGCGCAATAACTACATTGTGCCAGAACGGGCAGCACTTGTGAGCAACCATACCCCAAGTCTGCCAGCGGAATCTTCTCTCCATCATGTAGCCCTAGGGAAACATCAAATAGATCCGTGCTTCCGACGCGACTCAAGCCAATTTGCTTGGCTAGCCCAAGCTGATTCAACCATCCCGCAATCCGTTTAATATGTTCGCGCGATCGCGACTGAACCGTCTCATTTGCCAACATTGGAACAGCTGCTTCTCCTGTAGCCCCAACTTCAGTGGGGTTAGAGCCGTGGGTTCTATATCGTCGAAGAGGCGATTGTCTAAAGGGGCCTAGGTATCTTACAGCAGTAAGTTCCTCTCGGATTGTATTCTGCAGTCCAAATGCCGACATGAATTCCTTCAGGACGTCTAGATCTTGCTTTGGGAACCTCATGAAACTCATTAAGTCGAAGATGAGGGATTGACTCTTCTTTAGCTCCATTGTCGCTCCGCTCTTCTCATTCTTCATCACATAGTCTTTGCCACGATTCTTCAAGGTGAAGGTGACGTCTTCTAAAGTAAAAGTGGCCGACTGAATAAAGGTCTCCTGTGTTCTACGCTTGCATCTGAACTCCCACCTCGCCACGGCACGGACATTCTTCTTCTCTTTGGCAGCCGATGTACCTGAAGAGTCAATGCCAATCCCAAGACAAACTGATTCTTTGTATGATCTTGAGTGCGCAACCTCAGTGAACCGTCCCAGGTGCACGTAAGCAGATTCGCCGTCAAGTGTCATGGGGCTCGGATTACTGGCGTTCTTGACTGTCTGTGCTAGGCAGGCGATGGCATGAATACACGTGCTCTTACCGGATGAATTTGGACCTAAGATAACAGTAATCGGCTTCAGCGGGATAGTGACTTCGCCTTTGATTCCCTTGAAATTGCTTATTGTCACTGAAGTAATTGCCATTGGTGGCTCCTTGATTCAAATGACGCTCATATGGTGCTTCCTTTTACCATGAGAAATTGGCATTTGCCAAAGTAAAATGTCCGTCGCACAGACAATAGATGGTTTCACCCGAACACTTATGATCGGTTATGCCGGCTGGGGGAGAACAAAGGGGCAGGAACCTTTCTTGCTTTCCTGGGCCACCGCTTTCGCCGATCCAAAGCGGCGTCGTTGCCGCTGCACTCCAAGGGGCCTCGCTGCCTCCAAGGCTTCTTATCCCCTAGCCTCAGCGTCCTCTGCGACCTCCCGCCTTCGCCTTCGGCTACGGCGTGGCAAGCTGCGGCTAAGAACTTTGCCGTGTCAGATTCAATCCCGCGCCTTCCGGGTCGAACACGTGGACGCGCTGCATGTCGATGTGGAACTGGGCGGGGGTGTCGGCTTTCAGGTCGCGCTGGGCGTCTACTCGGGCGACGATGTGGCCGTGCTTTTGCGTGGCGGCGAAGAGGTCCATTTTGTCGCCTAGGGGCTCGATCACCAGAAGCGTGACGGGCAGGGTGTTGCCGGGGCCGGCGAAGCGGCCTTGCTGGTGCAGGGCGATCGCCTCGGGGCGAACGCCCAGGACGGCGGGCTTGCCGATCCAGCCGGACAGCTTGGCGGCGTGGGCGTCGGTCAGGCGGAGTTGGGCGGCGCCTTCGTCGAAATAAACGCCGCCGTCTTTGGCGACGAGCTTGCCGTTGAAGAAATTCATGGGCGGGGTGCCGACGAAGCTGGCAACGAACCGGTTCGCCGGCGCTTCGTAGACTTCCAGCGGGGCGCCGACCTGGTGTACGCGGCCGTCCTTCATCACCACGATCCGGTCGCCCAGGGTCATGGCTTCTTCCTGGTCGTGGGTGACGTAGATCGTGGTGGTCTGGAGCTGGCGGTGGAGGCGTTTGAGTTCGGCCCGCATTTCGACGCGCAGCTTGGCGTCGAGGTTGCTCAGCGGCTCGTCGAACAGGAACGCCGCCGGGTGACGGACGATGGCCCGCCCGACGGCGACGCGCTGTCTCTGCCCGCCGGAGAGGGCCTTGGGTTTGCGTTCGAGCAGGTTCTCGATGCCCAGGATCCTGGCGGCTTCGCGCACGCGCGTGTCGATTTCGGCCTTGGGCATGCGACGGAGTTTGAGGGCGAAGCCCATGTTTTTGTACACGCTCATGTGCGGGTACAGGGCGTAGTTCTGGAAGACCATGGCGATGTCGCGGTCTTTGGGCGGCGTGTCGTTGACGACGCGATCGCCGATGCGGATCTCGCCGGCGGTGATCTCCTCGAGCCCGGCCACCATGCGCAGCGTGGTGCTCTTGCCGCAACCGCTGGGTCCGACGAGCACGACAAACTCCGCGTCGGCGATCTCGAGCGAGACGGCGTCGACGGCCGTCACGTCGCCGGGAAAAACCTTCGTCACGTCCTGCAACAGTACCTGTGCCATGTGCTTCTCCAAAAGCAGCATGCCTATCTTACCGGGCGGGCGTGGCATTGCAAGACACACCAGGTGTCAGTTAGGGAAACACTAAATCCTAAACACTAAATTCTAAACAAGAGTCAAAATTCAAAACCCCAATGACAAAAAGTGGCGCCGATCCAAGGGTGAGCTTTGGGCAGCGCGAGCGTTTTGGATTTTGAGTCTTTGAATTTGGCGTTTGTTTAGGATTTAGAAATTAGTATTTAGAATTTCGCCTGCGTCACGGAGTCACGATATACGTCTTTCCCGCCTCGACATTGAACTTCAGGCGGTGGCCGTCGGCGTGCGTTGAGGTTTCCTTGCCGCGCGGTTGGTGCTATTCCACCTTCTGGCGGTACGTGAGCGTGGCGGCGGGCACTTCGTCGGTCACCAGGAACTTTTCCAGGCGGTGGATCTGCCCGGTGATCGGGATCTCTACGCGGACCGGCAGCACGCCCTGGGCCTTGGCGGTCTGGGCCATTTCCTGGGCGGCCCTTAACTGGTCAACCTTTTCCGCCAGGGCTTCCTGCATTTTCATTTGTGCCGCGGCCTGGCGCTGGTATTCCACGTCGCCGAAGTGCTTGAAGGGCAGCGTGAAGGCGGCTACTTCCTTGCAGTTGCTCTCGACATTGACGACGTTGAGGTTCTTGGGCACAAAGGTCGCCCACGCCATTTGTCTGCAGGGGATGTCGCTGCCGGGCAGGGCAAGGGCAATCTGCCCTTGCGCGGCGAGCTTGACAGCCGGGGCGACAAAAACGATCTCGACGTCATAGGGCTTGAGCTCTCCCTGGGCATTGTCCTCGCCCGCCCGTTTTACGAGCGTTTCGCCGTCGACAGAGCGGCGGCGGTCGCGGCGGGCTTTGTAGCTGTCGTGGTCGTACGCGTCGCCCGTCTCGGAACGCTTGAGCGGGATGAGCAACTCGCCCTTGGCGTTGCGCACCGGGGTCACGGGCCGATCGTCAACGAACGCGCTCCAGATCGCCGCCTCTTGCGGAAGGCGCAGCGACATGAACTGCTTGAGATTGTTGCGCACGACGTACATCATCTTGGTGACGACCTTGCCGTCGGGCGTGACGGTGGTAGTGGCTTCGCAGACGTCGCTGATGGCCACCAGCACGTCCACTTCCTTGTGCTGCGTGACGTCCATCGTCAACTGCGCGTGCGGCGTCAGGTATCGATACGCAAACAGCAGCGGCGACCTGGCCTGCTCCCACAGGCCCCGGGGCAGCTCGCGCACGTCCATGCGGTCGGCGCCTTTGGCGGTGACATTGAGTTCGGCCCCGCCTCGCACTTCGACGCCCACGCTGCCGCGATCTTGCGCCGCCTCGACGTGCCACACCAGCGGCACGTCCGCGCCGGCGGCGGGGCGGTCTTTGGGCAGATGCAGGTCGTACGTTACCGTCAGGGCGTAGCTGCCCTGGGCAGGATCTTTGAGGTCTACCGTCAGGATCTCGTGGGCATCAGCCTTCTTGCCCGGGGCCGGCGCGACGGTGGTCTGGCGAATGCCCTCGCCGGTGACGCCCACCAGTTCTGCGCCCTTGGGCAGGGCGATGCGCAGCGAACCCACCGCCGCGTGCAGGATGTCGTATCGGATGTCCGCGCGCCCGCGCACGGCGGCGGCCTCGACGGTGATGAGCGTGTTGGTGGTGGCGAAGATCTTGGCTGGTTGCGGTTTGGGGCGCGCCAGTTCCAGGCTCACCTGGACCGGTTGGCGCACGTAGGCATAGCCAAAGACCATGTGCTGGGGCTCTCTGTCGCCCAGGGCCGGCATCGTCGAGGGCGTGCTTCGGACGCCCACGCGCGGCACGTTGCTCTTGCCCGGATTGACTTCGAACTCGCCGGTGGCCTGGATAGCAATGTTTCCGCGGTCGCGCTTGGAGTCCACGACGGTCACGATCGCCAGCGGCGCCTCGCCCCCGGCGGGCGCCACGTCGTGCTCATACGTCAGATGCACGCGCTGGACGCCTTGCACCGGCGCGCTGAAGGTGGCCAGCACGTACCGCTTGCCGTCGCGCGTCTCTTCGCTCCAGCGGGCGAGGTTGGATGTGTCGTCGCCCTTGGCGGCCTCGACCTTCAGGATGACGGCGCGGGCATCAAGGGCAAATTGCATCTGCGACACGGGCGCCTGGAGAATCTCGGCATGCACGCGGGCCACATAGCGAATCAGGCCGTCTTCGACATCCACCAGCGTATTGGTGTCGGTGTAGATGCGGCTGGCCTGGGCCGCTCCGCGCCAGGCGATCGTCGCCTCAGTGCCCCAGTCGCACGTGGCCGCGAAGACGGTCTTGCCGTCCTTTTCCTCAACTCGCCTGACGGCCTCTTGCAGGGCATCGCCGGCTGTGACGATCAACCCACCGCCGGGCAGGGTCATCGTGACGTTGATGATCGGGGCGGGGACCAGCGGAAACCACAGCCCGCTGAGCCCCTCGGAGGTCCAGACCTGACGCAGGATATGCACATCGATCGTGTGATCGCCTTTGCCTCGCAACAACGCGATCACCTGCCCGTTGACGGTCTGCAGGGCACAGCCCTTGCCGTCGGCGGTGACTTTGCTGAGCCCGCCGGCCTTGCCCAGCACGACGGCCGTCCAGGAGTCCTGCAGCAGCGTCACGTCGCAGGTCCCGACGATGGTCGCGACATCGCCGGCGACGCTGCCCTTGTACGACACGCGCGTGAAGAAATACGGTACGGGCGGCCCGGCCGGCGCAGCGGCGCCGCCGCGCTCCATGACCGTCTTGAGCTGGTCCCAAGGCACGGTAACCGTCGCGCCAGGCATGGACGGAACGGCCGCTTTAGCCTCAGCCACAGCCGGGCGGGCGGGCTCAGCGGCCCCTTCGGCCGCCGGCTGCGATGAAGCAATCTCCAAACCGTCGGCAAGGGTGATTCCGGATAGAAGAAGAAGTGTGCAAACCGAGAAGCGCAGCATAGCCATGGCGTTCTCCTTTTGTCGGGCGCTTCTGCCCGCTCATATAACCCATTGACTGACGATTGTTCCCCAAACAACACGGTCATTCTAAATGGAATGGTGGAAGAATGGAATGGACAGATGGGAGGAAAGCGGATGGGTGGATGATTGCATGATTGGATGGGTGGCATGGCGACACGCGTTTTTGTTTCTTGCGGGTCGCCATGGGGCAGGACGAAACCAACGACGAGGACACGTTAGCGGCGGAGCTTGCTCCGCGCGGTTGTTCGGTCGGGGAAACAACCGCGTCGAGCAAGCTCGACCGCTAACACAACTACGGAGTCATGATATACGTCTTTCCCGCCTCGACATTGAACTTCAGGCGGTGGCCGTCGGTGTGGGTTGAGATTTCCTTGCCGCCCAGATCGGTCACGCGGTAGTTGCCGGCGGCGCAGCGGATGGTGCACTCGCGCGTTGTCAGGGGGCGGATTCTGGCCTCGGTGAGTTTGCCGCCCGACCAGGCGACGTCGACGGCGTACCCGCCGCGGGCGCGCATGCCGGCGATCTTGCCCGTCGGCCACGCCGGCGGCAGGGCCGGCAGGAAGTGCAGCTCTTCGTGGTAGCTCTGCAGGAGCATCTCCATGACGGCGGCGGTTCCGCCGAAATTGCCGTCGATCTGGAAGACCCTTGGCGGGTGCAGGTCCAGCAGCGTGTCGGTGGCCTGCTCGGCGATGAGATTGATCAGGTGCTTCCAGGCTTCGGCGCCATCGCCCATGCGGGCGAAGCAGCAGGCCACCCACGAGCGGCTCCAACCGGTGTGCCCGCCGCCCTTGGACAGGCGCCGCTCGAGCGAGGTGCGGGCGGCCTGGTACAGCTCCGCGCTGCGGTCGGGGTCGAACAGGTCGCCGGGGAACAGCCCGTACAGGTGCGAGATGTGCCTGTGGCCGGGCTCGGCTTCCTCGAACTCCTGGTTCCACTCGAGCAGTTGGCCGGCACTGCCGATCTTGAGCTTGGGCAGCCGCGCCAGCATGTCGCGCCACTGACGGGCCTTGCCGGCGTCGACGCCGAGAATCTCCGCGGCTTCGATGGCGTGCGTCAACACGTCGGTGCAGAGCTGAACGTCCATCGCCGACGAAACGCACAGCGTCACTGGATGCTTGCCGCCGCCGACGAAGCGGTTTTCCGGGCTCTGCGAGGGCACGATCTGCAACGTTCCGTCTTTGTCCTCGATCAGGTACGACTCGTAGAACGCCGCGACCTCCTTGAAGAACGGATACGCCCGCTCGGCGAGGAAGGTCTTGTCCTGTCCGTACTGCCAGTGCCACCACAGGTGCTGGGCCAGCCAGGGAGCCGCCCCGATCCAGACCGCCCATCCGTGGGCCTCCGGCGTGCAGCGCCCCCAGGCGTCGGTCGTGATGGGGATGAACACGCCGTTGCAGCCGTAGAGGTCCATGGCCGCCTTGCGGCCGTGGGGGACCATGCGCTCGATGTGCTGGAACAGCGCCTCGGTGGTGTACTGCAGGTGGCCGTTCTCGGCCGGCCAGAAGTTCATCTGCAGATTGATGTCGTGGTGGTAGTCGGCCTCCCAGGCGGCGAGGATGTGCTCGTTCCACTTGCCCTGGAGGTTGGGCGGCAGTTGGGCGGTGACGGTGCTGGCCATGAGCAGGTATCGCCCGTAGTTGAAGTACAGCAGCGGCAGGGCGGGGTCCTGCTCGCCCTTGCGGGCGGCGGCCATCCGCTGATCGGTCGGCGCGGCGTTTTCGGCTACGTCCACGGTCAGCGTCAGCGTGCCGTAGTAGCGGTCGTAGACGGCCTGGTTCTGCGCCAGCAGCGCCGCCCACGCATCGGCGGGCATGGGTTTGGATCGGCACTCGGCGGCCGGGGCCATGCCCGTGGCGGTCGTGCCGACGTTGAGGCCGATCAGGACTTCGCGCGCGTCGGCGATGATGAGCCGGTCGCCCTCGATGCGGGCCGAGCCGCCGCTGCGGCGCACGTCGCCCTGCACGCGGAAGGACAGGCCCTGGTGAATGTGTCCGTCCATCACCAGTCGCTCGTGCGAGGTGTCCCATCGCAGGAAGCACGCGTCGTCCTTCACTCGGTCCAGCCAGAACTCGCCGCCGAAGGGCTTGTCTGCCGATACGCGCACCAGGATTAAGTCGTGCGCCAGATCCGCCAGGTACTGGCAGAGATAGTGTACGCCATCGGAGTCGTACTCGACGCTCACCAGGCCGCTGGCCAGGTCGAGCTGGCGGCGGTAGTTCCGCACGTCGCCATGGTCGAGCTGGAAGTGGAAGTCGCCGGCGGGCTGGTACGAGTCCACGCGGTTGCGCTGGCCGCCGATCAGCTCGCCGGCCGTACCGAACGCGTCGTCGCCGGCGGCGGTGCCCTCGTCGTACTTGCCCGCCAGCAGCAGTTCGCGCACGTGGGGCAGCAGGTGGGCGCGTTTTTCGACGTCGCGCGTGCGGTTGCACCCGCGCCAGAACCATTCGTGGTTCAGCGCGACGCGCTGCGGGTCGGTCGTGCCCAGGATCATCGCCGCCAGGCGACCCGTGCCGATGGGCAGCCCGCTCATGTATTCGGTCGGGGGCGTCGTGTACCAGAGTTTTGTTGCCGACACTGTTTGGCTCCTTATAGGCTTTACTTGCCGCAGAAGTTTTACGCGGTTGCGAGGAAATTGCCAATTGCCAATTTCCAATTGCCGATTGTCGGATACCCCGGCGCCTTGGGTCGAGGGCCTCGTAATCGTCCTCGTCCTCGTCGTTGACTCGATTGACAGACCGAGTATGGCCGGGTATGAGGTGGCCATGGCTACGACAGAACTTTACCGCGAGTTTCATCGGCCGGGGTTTCATTTCACGCCGGCCCAGGGATGGATGAACGACCCCAACGGCCTGGTGTTTTACCAGGGCCAGTACCACCTGTTCTTTCAGCACAATCCTTTCGGCACGAGCTGGGGGAACATGACCTGGGGCCATGCCGTCAGCGAAGACCTCGTACGCTGGCGGCAGATCGACAACGCCATCTGCCCCGACGAACTGGGCCACATCTTCTCCGGATCGGCCGTGATCGACTGGCGAGACTCGGCGGGCTTTGGCGGTGGGCGCGAGACGATGGTCGCGTTCTACACCTCGGCGGGCTCGATGGTCAGCCCGCCCAGGCCCTTCACGCAGTCGCTGGCCTGGAGCAGCGACCGCGGGCGCACGTGGACCAAGTATCCCGGAAACCCGATCGTGCCGGAGTTCCGTGGCGGCAACCGCGACCCCAAGGTGATCTGGCACGAAGCCGCCGGCCGGTGGCTCATGGCGCTGTACCTGGACGCCAACGACTACCTCCTGCTGAGTTCCAGCGACCTGAAGCACTGGGCGAAGCTGTGCGAGGTGACCGTCAGCGGCGCCAGCGAGTGTCCGGATATCTTCGAGCTGCCGGTGCTCGAAGGCGAAGAATCGGGGAGCATGGGCGAGATGCCCGTGCCACTCCAGGAGAAGCGCTGGGTCTTCTGGGGCGCGTCGGGCTTGTATCTGCTGGGCGACCTGACGGCCGACGGCTTTGTACCGCGCGGCGCGGCGCAGAAATCGGAACTGGGCTCCACCGGATATGCGGCACAGACCTTCAGCGACATCCCGGCCTCGGACGGGCGGCGCATCCAGATCTCATGGATGGCCGGGACGAAGTTCCCGCGCATGCCCTTCAACGGCCAGATGTCCTTCCCCGTCGAGCTAACGCTGCGGCGATTCAGCGACGGCGTGTTCCTCTGCCGCACGCCCGTGCGCGAGATCGAGCGTCTCTACGGCCGCTGCGTTGAGGTGATCGAGACCGACTTGACCGCCGGCGGGCAATTCGTGCCCGAGACGCGCCACGACCTGCTGGACGTGTCGATGGACATCGAGGCCCCCGCGTCGGCGGCCGTTGTCGTGCTGGTCTACGGCAATGCGCTGCACCTCACGCCGGACCAGGGTAAGTTCAACTTTCTCGGCCGCGACGTGCCCCTGACGCCGCCGCATGATGGGCGCGTAACGCTGCGGCTGCTGATCGACCGCACGAGCGTCGAGATCTTCGACGCCAGCGGGCGCCTGTCTGCCGGGTTCGCCATGCTGCCCGAGGCGGGCGATATCCCGCTGGTCTTGCAGGCCCATGTTAAGCACGTCCACCTGCACCGGCTGACGGTTCATGAACTGCGCACGATCTGGTGAGGCGGGCATCGAGATAGGGGACAATCCTAAAACATATTACTGCGCTAGCCCGAAACGGGGGCGTGACCTATCCATCATAGAATGTCTCTGGAGTTACGGAAGCACTCCCACAGGAGGCAGCGATGACTGAAAATTCAGTACATGACGTACCCAACACTCTAGATCAATCTCAAGAAGAGGGGATCATGGCTAGACAAGAAGCAGTTGACGAACTTCGCGACGACGTCAAGCGGCTCAAAGAAGACCTCAAAGCTATTCTTGAAAGCGTCAGCGAGACGGGCAGTGCAAAGTGGGAACACATCAGCGGTCGGATGAAAGACCAGGCGGCCGCGAAGTACGACCAATTGAAGGACGCCGCGGAGTATGCGCGTCAGCGAGGCAGCCAGGCGACGCATGCGGCACGGGAGACGGTGGCGTCTCATCCGCTGAGCTGGGTGCTGGGAGCGATGGGCCTGGGCATCGTCCTGGGCAAGCTCATGGGGAGAAAATGATGAAGGTGATCCTCGACTTGATCATGCTGGCGCGCCACTGGATCCGCTATGAAGCGGTGCGGGCGAAACGGACGGCCGTGGAGGCTGTGATGTCCGTAGCAATGATCCTGCTGGCTTTCGTGCTGGTGCTGGGGGCGGTGGGATTGTTGCTGACGTCGGCGTTCATAGCGATATCGGTGCATCTGGGGGCGGCGCTGGCGGCGCTGTTAACCGGCGGGGGGTTGCTGATGCTGGCGCTGGTGCTGCTCCTGCTGGCCCGTTCGATGTCGAGGTAGTCCGCCGCCCGCGAGACGCCAGATTCCACGGCGCCGGAATTATTGCCGTGTGAGGGATATAATACGTTCGGTCTTGTCGGACGATCCCGATCTGTCGCCTCGTGGCGGGTGCGCAACGTATGGAAAAGAACAACGCGAATAAGGGTTCCGGTAAATGGTCAGTCCTTCTGGTTGACGATCATCCCGTCGTGCGCCAGGGTCTGAGGTCCCTGATCGAAGGCGAGAATGACATCTGCGTCTGCGCCGAGGCGGACTCGCCGTCGGAGGCTTTGCGCCGGATCGACAAGCACCACCCGGACGCGGCTGTGATCGATCTGAGCCTCCAGGAAGGCAGCGGTCTGGAACTGATCAAGGACATCCGCATCCGCTACCCGAAGATGCTGCTGCTGGTCTGGTCGATGCGGGACGAGTTTTTCTATGCCGAGCGCGTGCTGCGTGCGGGCGCGCGAGGCTACGTCATCAAGACCGAACCGGGCGAGAAGGTGGTCGAAGGCCTGCGGCGCATCCGCGAGGGGCAGATATACCTCAGCGATCGCATGACATCCCGCATGATCAACCGCCTGGCGAACAATCGGGTGGCGCCGGGGCAGCCCTCGGTGCAGGACCTGACCGACCGCGAGATGGAAGTGTTCGAGTTGATCGGCAGCGGGTTGCCCACGCGCGAGATCGCCGACCGCCTCCACCTGAGTGTCAAGACGATCGATTCGCACCGCGAGCACATCAAGGACAAGCTCCAGCTCGACAACGCGACCGAACTGCTCAAGCACGCCATCCGGTGGGTTCAGTCCGGCGCGTACGGTTAAGACGCATTTCCAATTTCCAATTTGGAATTTGCCATTGGCCGGGGCGGGTGCCGTGGCGCGCAGGGCCGAAGGCCCGGAGAGCCACGATCCCTGTACGTTGAGCGCACGGCGGTTTCGGGGATCGTGGCTGTCGGGCTTCGCCCTCCCGCCACGGCACCCGTCCGCCATGGCGCCTGCCCTCAGCCTTCATGCCATCGGTTGTACCAGTGCATGCACAGGCTCTTGGCGCAGGCGCAGAGCGAAACGCTCTCGGGGTCGTCCACGTCCGCCAGCGCGGCGCGAACGGCTTTGAGCTGGTTGCAGGCCCAGGCGATGCCTTGCCGCCGTGCGCTGCGGCTGGCGCGATGGCGGCAGAGCAGCTTGAGGTCGCGGTCGAGTTCGGCCATGAGCTGTCGCAGGCGCGGGCTGTACTGGCGAACAAAGGGAACGTGCCAGAAGCCTTTGCGAAAGGTTGCCGGCTGAGCGGTGCTTCGGGCTGCCTGCTCGATCAGGCCCAGGCAGAACGCCAGGTCGCCAGCCGTATCGGCCAGGCTTTTGGGTCGGGCGCGGTTGCGGCGCATGTGGTGGAACGCCACGACAACCAGTCCCATGGAACTGGCATCCTGAAGACGATAGACCTTCCGCGGCGCCGCCGGCGCAGACGAAATGTGGATCTCGGCCAGACTCACGCAATATCCTATGCCCCCCGGGCGGCCGATCGCGGGGGGAATTCATTTTTTGCGTTGCGTTGACCGCCGCGCCCGTGCTTGTTATAGTTCTTAGACTCTTGCGGCGAGCTAAAGGAAGTGTATGGCCAAAGAAGGCGTCATCGAGATCGAAGCGGTGGTCAAGAAGTCGATGCCCAACGCGATGTTCCTGCTGGAAATCGAGACCGGCGGAAAGAAGCATGAGATCGTCGGGCACATCTCCGGGCGCATGCGCCGCAATTACATTCGTATCACCCCCGGCGACCGCGTCATGGTCGAGATGAGCCCCTACGACCTGACCAAAGGCCGCATTGTCTACCGACAGCGGTAGTCATTTCCAATTTCCAATTGGGAATTTCCAATTGGAACAACGGCAATCGGCATTGCGCTGCTCGCCCGCGTTTTCTCTAAATTGGAAATTCCAAATTGGAAATTCTTCAATCGCTGTTGCGGCGATTGCGATAGTCGCGGCGCAGGACGATGCGGCGGATGTCTTCGGCTTCGGCGAAGGGCTCGGTCGTCTCGATCCAGAATCGCCCCATGAAATCCAGGTCATGCACGTCGCCGCTGTTGACCAGTCGCACGTGGAACTTCGTCGCGGCGGCCTTGGACTGCTCCTTCATCTCCGGCGCGTCGTGGTTGCACGTGAGGTACTCAATGGCGTCGGGGTTGTTGCCCCGGTCCATCATGGTCTCGTCTTCCTTCCATCGGAAGGGGTGGGCCAGGATCGTCAGGTGCCCCTCGTGACGGGCCTTCTTGAGGATGGCCTCTTCTTCGCCGGCCAGGTCGATGTATTCCGGGTCGCTCGTCCCCAGCACCAGCAGGTGCTGCATGCGGGCGAACCCGACGGTCAACTCGACGCCGCCGAAGATCTTGATATTGGGGAACTGCTCGCGCAGGTCATCGAGCTCGAACGGCGACCAGACCCGGTCGTGCTCGGTGATATACACCGCGTCGTACCCCAGCTCGATGAGGCGCTGCATCGCCTCGGCCGGCGAGATCGCCGCGCAGCCGCTGTAACGTGACGTGTGTAGATGCAGTTCAACCTTCATGGGCGATTCCGAAAATGGGAACGGGGACGGGGAGTGCGGGATTACGCGGATTTAAGGGATTAAGAGGATTAAGAAAAAGATCCGGGGAGGCCGGGAGTGCGGGATTACGCGGATTTAAGAGATTAAGAGGATTAAGAAAAAGATTGGGGGAGGCCGGGAGTGCGGGATTGCGCGGATTTAATGGATTAAGAGGATTAAGGAAAAGATCACGGGATGGGGAAGGCGTAAAGAAACTGTAGATTCTGGAAAGATATTGTTGTCTCCCTGGCTTCATCCCAATCCTCTTAATCCTCTCAATCCGGTAACCTGCCTGCCGGCAGGCAGGTCCCGCACTCCCGTCCCCGAGCGTTACATCAGAAATCGGCGCTGCGGGGCGTTCGGGGGTAGGGAATCACGTCGCGAATGTTGGCCATGCCGGTGGCGAACTGCACCGTGCGTTCCAGGCCCAGGCCGAACCCGGCGTGCGGCACGGTTCCATAACGGCGAAGGTCCGCGTACCACCAGTAGTCATTTACGTTCATCCCCTGCGCCTCCATCCGCGCCGTCAGCACGTCCAGGCGCTCCTCGCGCTGGCTGCCGCCGATGATCTCGCCGATCTTGGGCACCAGCACGTCCATCGCGGCGACCGTCCTGCCGTCATCAGACAAACGCATGTAGAACGGTTTGATCGCCGAAGGGTAGTCCGTGATGATCAGCGGCTTCTTGAAGACCTGCTCGGTCAGGTACCGCTCGTGCTCGGTCTGAAGGTCGCTGCCCCAGGCGGGCGGGTACTCCCACGAGCGGCTGGCGGCAGTGAGCAGCTCAACGGCCTGGGTGTACGTGATGCGTTCGAACGCGGCGTCGGCGATCTGCGTGAGGGTCTCGATGGCGGTCTTGTCGATGCGTTCGTTGAAGAATCGCATGTCTTCGTCGCAGCGTTCGAGGACGGTGGCGAAGATGTGCTTGACGAATGCCTCGGCCATGTCGGCGTCGCCGGCCAGGTCGCAGAAGGCCATCTCCGGCTCGACCATCCAGAACTCGGCGAGGTGGCGGGGCGTGTTGGAGTTTTCGGCCCGGAACGTGGGCCCGAACGTGTAGACGTTGCCCAGCGAGCAGGCGTAGGTCTCGGCCTCGAGCTGACCGGAAACGGTCAGGTACGTGCGTCGGCCGAAAAAGTCCTGCGAGAAGTCCACCTCCCCGGCCTCGTTGCGCGGTGGGGCGGCGGGGTCCAGCGTGGTGACGGTGAAGAGCTGGCCGGCGCCTTCGCAGTCGCTGGCGGTGATGATCGGCGTGTTGACGTACAGGAACCCGCGCGACTGAAAGAACTCGTGGATGCTCGCCGAGATGGCGTTGCGCACGCGTGCGACGGCCCCGAAGGTGTTCGTGCGGGCCCGCAGGTGGGCCTGCGTGCGCAGGAACTCCATAGTATGGTGCTTGGGCTGGATGGGGTAAGTGTCGGCCTGGGCCGCTCCGGCCAGGCACACCTGCGAGGCCTGGACCTCGACGCGCTGTCCCTTGGCGGGGCTGGCGACGACGGCGCCGGTGACGATGACGGATGCGCCGGTTGTCAGGTGCGCGATCTGCGATTCGTAATTGGGCAACGCAGACCCGGCGACGACCTGGACGGTCGCCATGCACGAGCCGTCGTTGATCTGGATAAAGCTGATGCCCGCCTTGCTGGGCCTGCACGTGCGGACCCATCCGGCCAGCGTGACTTCGCCGCCGGGTTCGGCGGCCAGAACGTCTTTCACTCGCGTGTAGTTCATCGGATGCACCGCATTAGTACGCCGTTGCAGCATCGAAAGTGCGGTATCGAAAAATGCCTATGGTGGCACAGCCTTTCCAGGCTGTGAGCCCACAGGCTGGAAAGCCTGTGCCACACTAGCCCGCCTGCAGGGCCGTGATGGCCGTGATCAGCACGATGTCTTCCACGCTGCAGCCGCGGGAGAGGTCGTTGATCGGCTTGGCCAGGCCCAGCAGCAGCGGGCCCAGGGCTTCGGCCTTGCCGAATCGCTCCACGAGCTTGTAGGCGATATTTCCGCAGGACAGGTCCGGGAAGACCAGCGTGTTGGCGCGCCCGGCGACGAGCGAGCCCTTAGCCTTGCGGGAAGCGATATCCGGCATCATTGCGGCGTCGACCTGCAGTTCGCCGTCGATCTTCAGGTCCGGGCGTCGCTTCTGGGCGATGGCCGTGGCGTCGATCACCTTCTGCACCGCCGGGCTGTACGCCGAACCCTTGGTCGAGAAGCTCATCATGGCCACGAACGGTTCGACGTTGAGGAGTTGGCGGCACGCCTCGGCCGCGGCGATGGCGATGTCGGCAAGTTGCTCGGTGGTCGGCTCGGGCACCACGCCGGTGTCGGCGAAGATCACGGATCCGTCGACGCCGAACTCGGGGATGATCGAGTTCATCACGCTGCACGAGGAGACGGTTTTGTTGCCTACCGTGCAGCCGACGGCGTACAGGGCGCTGCGGACGGTGTCGGCGGTGGGGGAGACGCTGCCGGCGACCATGCCGTCGGCCACGCCCACGCCCACCATGGCCCCGCCGAAGTAGATGGGGCTTTTGAGCAGGTCGGCCGCCTGGTCGAGGGTCATGCCCTTGGCTTTTCGGCGTTCGAAGATGTGCTGCACGCATCGGTCGCGCAACTGGCCCTGGGAATGATCGACGACTTCGACGTTCGACAGATCCAACCCGAGCGTCTTGGCGCGGGCGGCGATCTCCGGCGGCGAGCCGACCACCTGTACGCGGGCGTATCGCAGCCGCGCGGCCTCCTGGGCGGCCTGCAGGACGCGGTCGTCCTGGGCCTCGGGGATCACGATGGTCTTTCCGGCGGCGATGGCTCGCTGCTTGATCTGCTCGACGACGACGTTGCTCATGGGATTCCTTTGCATGACAGCCGTGGGCGGGATATTATCCCTGCCCGTAGACGAAGAATACTACACTTTGGTTTCGGCGTTGTCGAGGCAGTGATGAAATACCGGCGACTGCATCTGATCGAGAAGCTCCGCGTGCAAGCGGCGGCGGTGGCTGCCCTTGTCGCGGTTTACTTCTGGGCGTATCAGGCTTTGTCGCGGACCGACCCGCAATCGCCCGTGATCTTCCTGGGCGGCGGGGCGGGCAACCTGGTCTATTTCGTCGCCATCCTGATGGGCCTGGCCGTTTTTGCCGGCGCGGTCACCGTGGGACTGCGCTCGTCGGCAGCCGTGCTGGCGACGCTGGTGGGCGCGGCCGGTCTGAGCCTTCGCTCGCCGATCATTCTTCCGCTGCTGTGGAATAACCAGGACGCCCTGGGCACGCTGATGGGGCGAATGATTCTGGAGACGATGCTGCTGGCGGCGCTGGTGCTGGCGGCCGTTCTGGTCGCCGGTTGGGTTCGGAGACGGATCATTTCGCTGAATCCCGCGTGGGCGTGGCAGGACCCGCTGGCCACTCTGACAGAAGAGCAACGCCGCAAGATCAAGCCCAAGCATATGAACGAGTTGAATGGCGGGTATGGGACTGGGGCGGGGCTCCCGGGGTATCTTATATATATGCTCTCTGTCCGGGGCACGCGCCGTGTCGGCGGAGACCACAATATCAAAGCTGCGTTGCTTCAGGGGCTCTACGGTCTGTTGTTGGGGACTTTGGCAGGGTTCATCCTTCTGTTGCTGCTGATGCGTTCGCCCGATCGCGCTCAGATTCTGTTCGCCGTTGCCGGCAGCCTGTTCTTGGCGGCGCTGCTGGGCTATCAGGTGTTTCCGTTCCGATCGGCGAGCGTGGCCCTGCTGCTTCCAGTCGTGCTGGCGGTGGCGATGTACGCCCTGGGTGCCTTGAAGGCTATCAGCGGGATGCACCTGTCTTGGCTGACGGTGGCGCCCTTCGCCTGCGCCGTGCCGCTGGACTGGGTGACCGCCGGCGCCGCCGGGGCCGTGGCGGGCTACTGGGTGAGCAGCCGCATTCACGAAGCGCGATACGGCGAGCTTGACGAAACCGACCAAGAATAGATCATGCCACGAAGATAGGAGAGCGTGATGATTACCGGCAAAGCAGGCGTGCAGTTGTTCACCCTTCGCGAGTACACCCAGAACATCACCGACTTCGCCGCCACGATGGCCAAGGTCCGCAAGATCGGATACACCGCCGTTCAGATTTCCGCCATCGGGCCGATCGATCCCCAGGAGGTCGCCAAGGCCGTGGAAGGCGAGGGGCTCAAAGTCGCCGCCACGCACATCGGCTGGGGCGAGTTCCTGACTGATCTGCCGCGCGTCATCGAAAAGCACCTGCTCTGGAAGTGCCCGCACCCGGCCATCGGCGGCCTGCCGCAGGAATACTTCTCGGCCGAGGGCGTCAAGCGTTTCATCGCCGAGTTGACGCCCGTCGCGGCCGAGCTGGCCAGGAATGGCATGGATTTCTCCTATCACAATCACAGCCACGAGCTGATCCGCTACGGGCCCAAGACCTGGCTGCAGGAACTCTACGACCAGGCGCCCGGTAGCGTCCTCAAGGCCGAGATCGACACGTACTGGATCCAGCACGGCGGCGGCGACCCGACGTGTTGGATCAACCACTGCGCCGGCCGCGAGCCCGTCATCCACCTCAAGGACATGGCCCGCGGACCGGACGGGCAACTGATGGCCCCGATCGGCGAGGGCAACCTGAACTGGCCGGCGATCCTGGCAGCCGGTGAGGCCGGCGGCGTCGAGTACTACCTCGTCGAGCAGGACAACTGCAACGGCATCGACCCCTTCGAGTGCGTCGCCACCAGCTACCGCAACCTGCAAAAACTCGGCGTAAGCTGACTATGGAGTGCGGCAGCCTTAGCTGCCGCTTTGGGAGTTTCTCGATCCGAACAACTCTAAAAGCGGCAGCTAAGGCTGCCGCACTCCATAAAGTCCGGTGCTACGCGTCAGCGAAGTTGCGCGTCCGCCCCTGCAACATATCGCGTTGGCTTGCTCTGCGGCATGGTGGAAGGTATCATACAATTATGCCTAATGGCGCGGATTTCGCGCCAGAATTCCTTTACGAGATGCTTCAAATCGCTGCCTGAAGAAGGGCTTTTTCACTGTCTGTCGTACTTCAGTTCCGGCCGGCCCGCTCTTTTACGCAGATCGGTTTGCATCTCGATCATCTGGCGGCGCATCGTGGCGATGAGTTCGTCGGATGAGAGCTTCTTGGCCTGTTCCTGTGGCATCGGCGTGCCGTACTGGACCATCATGCTGCCGGCGCCGGGGAACTTGCGATTTCGCGGCCAGGCCTCGTACGCGCCGTCGATCACCACCGGCACGACCCACTTGGCCGCCCGCTGGGCCAGCAGCGCCACGCCGGGCAGCATCGGCCCGATGCGGCCGTCTTCGGTGCGCGTGCCCTCGGCGAAAATCACCAGGCACCCGCCGGCCTTGAGGCGGCGCATGGCTTCCTTGATCGCCCCGGTGTCGGCCGTGCCGCGCTTGACGGGGAAGGCGTTGAATGTGCTGATGACCTTGGCGAAAAACGCGTTGCGGAAGAGGCTGTCGCGGGCCATGTAATTGCACGGGCGCTGGAGCATGCAACTGGCGATGATCGGGTCGAGGAAGCTCTGGTGATTGCAGATGTAGAGCACGCCGCCGCTGGCCGGCTCGAGGTGGCGGTTGAACGTGCGCAGCTTGTAGATGACGGCAAACAGCGCCTGCAGGATCGCCCGCATGATCAGGTAGGGCGTGCTTGCGTGGGGGATGTCGGCCGGCAGGTGAAGCTTGGGCAGGGCGGGGTTGGTGTGGCTGCGAACGTTGCTCATCGCGACGGCTCCAGGCGGGTCTTCATCGCCGCGACCACCTGGTCGATGGTCATGTCGGAGGTGTCGATCTCGACGGCCGCGGCGGGCTTGACCAGCGGGCCGACGGCGCGCGTCATGTCGCGATGGTCGCGCGAGACGACGCTGTCGAGCACCTGCTGGTAGTCCGCCGCTTCGCCGGCGGCGACCAGTTCCGACCAGCGCCGCCGTGCCCGCACCTCGGCCGAGGCGTTGAGGAAGAACTTCACGTCGGCATGCGGGAAGACGACCGAGCCCTGGTCGCGCCCCTCGGTGACGAAGCTGCCCAGTTCCCCGCCGATGCGGCGCTGCAGTTCGACCAGCACGTGACGCACCCGAGGTTCATCGGCCAGAAAGTGAATGTTGTCCGTCACGTCGCTGGTGCGGATGGCCGCGCTGACGTCTCGGCCGTCCAGCAGCACGCGCAGCTTGCCGTCTTTGTCGATGAGCTGGATGTCGGCCGAGCGGGCGACGGACGCCAGGGCGGCGGGGTCTGTGAGATCGGCGCGGGCCTGCATCGCCTTGAGCGTGGCGGCGCGGTAGGTCGCGCCGGTGTCGAAGTGGGCCACGCCCATCGCCGCGGCCAACCGCCGCGCAACGGTGCTCTTGCCCGACCCCGCCGGTCCGTCAATGGTGATGATCATAGACCGCGCATGATACCCGCCGCGGGCGGCGGTTTCCAGACAGCAAGCGGCGCCAGAGCCGAGGAGATTATTTTGAATGCAGCGCGTCCAGGACAGCTTTTGGATTGCGGAATGCGATGCGCAACAATGCCTTGGCGGGGCCTTCAGGCTTCCTGCGGCCCTGTTCCCAGTTCTGTAAGGTCCGGGGGCTGACGCCAATCATCAGGGCAAACTCCGGCTGGGAGACGTTGAGCTTGTCGCGGACCTTGCGGATATCCGGCGGCGCGATCGTGTACTGGCGGCTGGGCTTCTTGCGACCGCTCCTGATCTGCCCAGCTTCCTGAATGCTTGTAACAAGTTTGGCAAAATGTTCTTTCTTCATGACAGCCACTCCTCCACCAGAGCGCTCAGCAACCTGATCTGCTGGGGCGTAAGATTTTCTTGCCGATTCTTCTTATACGCGAACAGCATAAAGACAGTATCCGGCCGGTCCCAAGAATAGATCACCCTCAGCGAGCCGCGTTTGCCGGCCCCGGGGGAATTCCATCTCAGCTTTCTCAAACCTCCACCGCCGCGGATCAAATCTCCTGTGTCAGGCCGCAACGACAGAGCCATCTGCAGCATCCGGTAATGAGAGTCCGGCAAGAGCTGCTTGATTTCGTGCGTGAAGATAGTTGTCTCAATAAAGAGCACACAGGCATTATACGCCAATGGCGTATAGGATCAAGATCCAACAAAACAACCGCGTGGCTTTTGAGGGCCACGCGGTTGAGAGTCTCTTGCTTAGAACTTAGAACGTCGAACCGGTCTCACTCATTGGAGGCCGGCGCCGGGGCGGCGTCGCCGGTCTTGGGCTGGGCGCCTCTGCGCGAGCCGTCACGGCCGGGGCCTCGGCGGCCTGCCGGACGGAGCTTCTGCATCTGGGCCTTCTGCTCGTCGGTCATGGTCGAGCGGACCTTTTCCATCGCGGTGCGCATGATCTCGCGTTTCTTCTGCGCGTCGTCGGTCTTGGCGGCTTCTTCGCGGGCGGTCTTCATGACGGCCTTCTGATCGTCGGTGAGGATCTTGTCCATCTCCTCGCGGCCTTTGGCCTCGCGTTCGCTGCGCATTTTGGCGAGCTGGTCTTTCTGTTCCTGGGTCATGGAGGCCTGGACCTTGTCCATGGCGGCCTTCATGATCTCGCCCTTCTTTTCGCGGGAGTCGGCTTTGGCGGCTTCTTCGCGAGCGGTTTTCAGGACGGCCTTCTGCTCGTCGGTGAGGACCTTGTCCATGTCGCCCATTCCGCGCATGCCCGGTCCGCGCTGTGCTTCGGCGGCGGCGATCTTGGCCTTCTGCTCGTCGGTCAGAGAGGCCTGGACTTTATCCATGGCGGCCTTGTGAATCGCGGCCTTCTTCTCGGGGGTGTCGGCCTTGGCGGCCTCTTCGCGAGCGGCTTTCATGACGGCCTTCTGCTCGTCGTTGAGCACCCGCATCATGGGCATGCGGTTTTGTCCTCTCTGGCGGACGGCGGGTTTGGCGTCGCCGGCTTCCTGGGCCAGGGCGGGCAGGGCGATGGCCGCGACGGCCAGCACCAGCGCTACAGTCACGATACGTTTCATGGTCAGACTCCTGATA
The DNA here is from genome assembly GCA_039680605.1 of Planctomycetaceae bacterium. Classification (NCBI taxonomy): domain Bacteria; kingdom Pseudomonadati; phylum Planctomycetota; class Planctomycetia; order Planctomycetales; family Planctomycetaceae; species Planctomycetaceae bacterium. Next base: position 121,318 of record JBDKTA010000054.1, read on the forward strand.
GTTGGCGCCGCGGCGCCAGGGTGGGGTTCCGTCAGCTCAACGCTTGAGCCGGCGGTTTTATTGCGTAGCCGCAAGCATAGTGATCGCAGACGAGCGGGCGTTACAGGTGCGGCGGGAAGATCTGCACCAACCTGCCGGTGCGATGACGAATATGAGGCAGGCCGCACGCTCGAGGATTTGACTTGGGGTTTCCGAAAAACATACCGGCCGGAGCCGAGGGTGAGTCGCACAGGCGATTGAGTCTGTTGCATGCACGTCAGCCTCGGTCCGGCCGGAATCATTGACATTACTCTAGCGACGGTCGCCGCCGCGGCGACGGTCGAAACGCTGCATCGTCTCGCCTCGCGAGCGAGAAGAGCGGCCGCGGAACATCTGTCCGCGATCGCGGCCGAAGCGGCCTTGAGTCATCTGGCTGCGACTGCGATCGCTGCGTCCGCGGGTCATCTGGCTGCGACGCTCGCTCAGGCGTTTCTGGATCATCTCCCGGATGCCCTGGAAGCGCCCCGCGGCCATCTGGCTGCGGCCCTTGCCGGAGCGGCCTTGGGCCATCTGGCTGCGGCCCTTGCCGAAGCGGCTCTGGGCCATCTGGCTGCGACCCTTGCCGAAGCGGCTCTGGGCCATCTGGCTGCGGCCCTTGCCAAACCGGGCCGATGCCATCTTCTGGTCTTTGCCGGAGCGGCTTCTGGCCATCATGCCTCGGGCGTCCTTGGCACGTTGATCGCGGGCGACGGGCTTGCGATCATCCTTGGGGGCCTTGGCCATTCGCTGACCCCAGGCGGGGCGGTCGGCCTTGGGAGCGGCCTTGGCGGCCTCTAGCTTCGCGATCCGCGCCTTGAGCGAGCGGATCTCGGCAACCAACTGGTCGTTGGTCAGCTTGGAGGTATCGGCCGGTTTCGCTTGCGGGCCGCGCTGTCGGCGGCTCTGTCGGTCGGGGGCGGCCTGGGCGAAGGCGGCCGTTGCCATCGCCAGAACCAGCGCCCCTGCGAGTGCTGCGGTTCGGGTCATGTCGTGAACTCCTTTCGTGGCACAGCCCTATCCAGGCTGTGTGTTGAAGGTGGAACTCACAGGCTGGTAAGCCTGTGCCACCGCGGCAAGACGGGTTACACAATCCGTCTTCTGCTATAACTGTTGCCGGGGGTGCGGTATTTCTTCCGCTGGAAAAATCATTTTTCACCAGTGGATACTCCGACGCGGATAGTGGAATATGGAGCGGCAGGCACGCGTGCCATGGGTGGCATGGCGACACCGGTTGTATCGGGGTCGCCATGAGCCCGGCAGCGCGGCGTGCCCCATGGCGACCCGCTTTGCGTGTCGCCATGCCACCCCGGACTGCCTCATGCACAAGCGAAAGGATTTGTGGTTATGGATGTGGAATTTTCTGATCGCCTGAAGAAGCTTCCGCCGTATCTCTTTGCCGACCTGCGGCGCAAGATCGCCGCTGCGCGCGAGCGGGGCGTCAAGGTCATCACGCTGGGCATCGGCGACCCCGACATGCCCGCCCCCGAGCCGATCGTGCGCGAACTCCAGCGAGCCGTCGACGACGCGGGCGACCCCAACCGCCACCGCTACGGCTGCGACGTGCCCGTGCCGCAGTTCGCCCAGTCCGTGCGCGACTTCTACAAGCGCCGCTGGAACGTGGACCTGGCGCCCGAGCAGGTCGTCACCACCAGCGGCAGCAAGGACGCCATCGCCCAACTCCCTGCCGCCATCATGAACCCGGGCGACCTGGGCATTGCGCCCGAGCCGGGCTACCCGACGTACAACATCGGCCACGTCTTCGCCGGGGCCGGCACGTACTACATGCCCCTCCAGGCCAAGGACGGTTTCCTGATGGACTTTGACGCCATCCCCAAGGACGTCGCCGCCCAGGCCAAGCTGCTGTGGATCAACTACCCCAACAATCCCACCACGGCGGTGGCCGACCTGGCGTTCTTTCAGCGGGCAGTGGATTTCGGCCGCAAGCACAACGTCCTGATCGCTCACGACAGCGCCTACAGCGAGAACACGTATGACGGCTATCGCTCGCCGAGCATCATGCAGGTTCCCGGCGCCGCCGACGTGGCGGTGGAGTTCTTCTCGCTGAGCAAGGCCTTCTGCATGACCGGATGGCGGGCCGGATGCATGGTGGGCAACGTCTCGGCCGTCAAGGCCCTGGCGACCGTCAAGGACAATATCGACAACGGCGTGCTGCGGGGCATCCAGTTCGCCGCCGCCAAGGCGCTGGATCTGGCCGAGCAGATCATCCCGCCGATCAACGCGGTGTACCAGCGTCGGCGCGACCTGGTAGCCGACGCCCTGAACGCCAACGGATGGAACATCGCCAAGCCCAAGGCCACGATCTACATCTGGGCGCCGGTGCCCGAGAAGTACAAGGGCTCCAGCGGCGAGTTCGCCGCCGACCTGCTGGAAAAGGCCGGCGTGGTGGTGACCCCCGGCCGCGGCTACGGTCCCGCCGGCGAAGGCTTCTTCCGCATCTCGCTGACGTACCCCGATGCGGTGCTGAAAGAAGCGATCGGCCGCATGGTTGAGGCGATACGGTAAAGGGCGGGTGGCATGGCGACACCAGTTTTTCGGGGTCGCCATGGGCGTCCGTAGAACATGGCGACCCCTTCGGTGTCGCCATGCCACCCGGCCGGGGCTACTGATTACTGATTACTGATTACTGTTCACTAAACCATGATCGCGTACATCGGCATGGGCAGTAACGTGGGGGACCGGGCGCAGACCTTGCTGCGGGCGGCGGGGATTCTGGCGCGCGCTTCGGGCGTGCATGTGCGGCGCATCTCGCGATTCATCGAGACCAAGGCCCAGGGCGGGCCGCCCGGTCAGCCGCCGTACCTCAACGCGGCCATGGAGATCGAGACCGACCTGGAACCGCTGGAACTGCTCGATGTGCTCAACGAGGTCGAGACCGATCTCGGGCGCGACCGCGACTTCGAGGAGCGGTGGGGCCCCCGCACCTGCGACCTGGACATCCTGATGATGGAAGACCTGGTGATGGACAGCCCGCGGCTGACGATCCCCCACCCGCGCATGCACGAGCGCCTGTTCGTGCTGCGCCCGCTGGCCGAGATCGCCCCCGGCGTGCTTCACCCGGTGCTGCGACTGACGGTGCTGGACATGCTCGCCGACGCCGAGGTGGGGCAATGAGCGCGACCTTGATCAGCCTGATCGGTCCGCCGGCGGTGGGCAAGACCACCCTGGCCGGTCTGCTGGCGGCGGATCTGTCGGCCGGGCAGATTCACGAAGACTTCGAGGGCAATCCGTTCCTGGCCGACTCGTTCCAGGGTCGCGACGAAGCCCGCCTGCCGGCGCAGCTATACTATCTCCTGTCGCGCGTGCGGCAGCTTTCGGTGCGATCGTGGCCGGCGTCGGGCCTGTTCGTCAGCGACTACGGATTCTGCCAGGACGACCTTTTCGCCCGTGTGCGGCTGGCCGATGACGAACTGGCGGCGTATCAGAAAGTGGCCGCCCCCCTGGCGACGCTGGTTCGCCCGCCGGACGTGCTGGTGGCGCTGGACGCGCCGGTCGAGGTGCTGCTGGCGCGCCTGGCGTCGCGCGGGCGAGCATTCGAAGCATTCATGACCGGCGACTTCCTGGAGTCGATGCGGCAGGAATACCGCAAGCTCCTAGCTGAAGCGACGTGTCCGGTGGTGGAGATCGATACATCGCTGCTGGATATTCGTGACGCGCAGGCGAGACAGGAGATTCTAACATCGCTGAATTCAGTTAGCGGCGGAGGGCGACCGCTGACGGAGTGGGAGTCATCATGCTGACGGTAACAACCATCCAGGACGTTCGTGCCGCCGTCGCCGCGGCGCGCGGGCAGGGGATGCGCATCGGGTTCGTTCCCACGATGGGCGCCCTGCACGCGGGGCATTGCTCGCTCATCCGCGCCGCGCGCAAGGAATGCGGGTTTGTCGTGGTCAGCATCTTCGTCAACCCGACTCAGTTCGCGCCCGGGGAGGATCTCTCGCGCTATCCCCGCACTCCCGAGACCGACCTGGCCGCCTGCAGCGGCGAAGGAGCCGACCTGGTCTTCATGCCCGACGTCGAGGCGATGTATCGGCCCGGGGCCGCCACCACCGTCAGCGTCTCGGGACTGACGCGCAGCCTCTGCGGCGCCAGTCGTCCCACGCATTTCGCCGGCGTCTGCACGATCGTGACCAAGCTGTTCAACATCGTCGCCCCCGACCGGGCGTATTTCGGAAACAAGGACTTCCAGCAGGCCTGTGTCATCGAGCAGATGGCGGCCGACCTGGACATGCCCGTGACGATCGTGCGCTGCCCGATCGTCCGCGAGAGCGACGGGCTGGCGATGTCCAGCCGCAACGCCCGCCTGTCGAGCGAGCACCGCCGCCAGGCCGCGGCGCTGCACGAGGCGCTGTCGCTGGCGGCCGCGGCGATACGCGATTCGGCGCCGCCGGCGTCGGACGTGATCGCGATGATGCGGCGCTGCCTGGCCGAGTCGGCGCCGGCGGGGCAGGTCGATTACATTCAGATCGTCGACCCGCGGACCCTTCGCGACGTAGAAGAGACGGACGCGCCGGTGCTGGTAGCCCTGGCGGTGAAGTTCGGCCAGACGCGATTGATCGACAACGTTCTGGTAGGCACCGAGGCCTGACGTTACAATCCCTCACGTGTCGCGGGCGTCTCGCCCGCGCGTAGCGAGGGCATCTTGCCCTCGCCAGGAAGAGCAAGATTTCGCGGACGAGACGTCCGCGACACGCGCGGACGGGACGTCCGCGACACGGTTCAAGGAACTTATACTTATGCTGCTGAAGATGCTGCGAGCGAAACTTCATCACGCCACCATCACCGAGGCGCAGGTGGAGTACATCGGGTCCATCACCATCGACCAGGACCTCCTCGACGCCTCGGGCATCCTGCCCGGCGAGTGCGTGCTGGTGGCCGATCTGACCGACGGGCAGCGGTTCGAGACATACGTGATGGCCGGACATCGCGGCAGCGGCGTCATCTGCATCAACGGGGCCGCCGCCAGGCTCGTCACCGTCGGCGACAAGATCATCATCATGGCCTTTGCCTACGTGGACTCGCAGCAGGCCCCGGCCCTGAAACCAGCCCTGGTCCTGGTGGATGGCGACAACAAGGTCTCGCGTCGAATCTAGATCACGGATTGTTCGTACGATCATTGAGGCATGCGCCGGCGGCGCGGCGGGTTGTAATGGCCGCCGAGGCGTTTTCAGCCGATAATCCTTTAGAAGCCTGATGAGGCTGCTCGCGCGAGCGTGCGGCCGCAGGAAAGGAAATCTTCATGAGCAGGATACTGCTGACGGTGGGCGTGGCGGCGTGGGCGCTGGCGGCATCGACGGGCCTGGCCGGCGACGCAAAACTCATGGCCAAGGCATACGAGCAGGGCAACGGCGCGCTGGCGCAGTTGCAGTGCAAGTTCGTGCAGGGCGGCATGGAAAACCCCGTCGAAGGGCTCGCGACGTGCGTGTCGGTTCAGGAGGGCATCGGTCTGTTCATCACGCTGGCGCTGGAAGGCAACGCCGTGCCCGAAAACATCAGGGACCTGACGCTGAACGTCCCCGGCGGCGAGAGCAAGCCCATCAAGGCCGAACTGATGGGCGTCGACGCCCTGACCGGGATCGGGTTTGTGCGAGCGACGGAGAAGGGCTCCTGGAAGCCCATCTCGTTCGTCCGCCGCGCCAATCTCAAGATCGGACAGGAGGTCGCTTCGGTGGGCCTCTTCGCCTCCAACGCCGGCAACGTCCCCTATGTCACCAGCGGCAACGTCGGCGCGATGACTCACGTTCCCGAGGAAATCGCCCTGATCACCAGCGGAACGCTCAGCAACATCGGCTCGCCCGTCTTCGCCGAAAGCGGCGACGCCATCGGGATCGTCGGACGCCAGCAGTTCTCCGATCTCTACACCATGACCACCAACCGCGGCAGCGCCACGGTCTCGCTCAAGGCCGTGCGCGATTCGTCCTGCTTCATGCCCGTCGAGGAGTTTGCCGACGTCTTCGCGCGGATCCCCAGCGGCGGACGCGGGCAGCGGATGGCCTGGATGGGCGTCATGAAACTCCAAGGCGTGGCCAGGCAACTCGCCGAACTGGCCAAGCTCGACAAACCCGGCGTCATGCTCGAACAGATCGGCCCCGGCGGTCCGGCCGACAAGGCCGCACTTAAAGATCGCGACATCGTCGTCGCCGTCAATGGCAAGGATCTGCGAGACTTCGCTTCACCGCTGCTGACGGCCAAGGGGTTGATGAATCAACTGGCCCGCATCGGGGCCGGAAAAGACGTGGCCCTGGGCATCGTGCGAGACGGCAAGCGGTTCGACGTCACGCTCAGGCTCGAACCTGCGCCCCTGATGCCCAACGAGGCGCCCAGCCAGTTCGTCCCGTCCCTGGGCGCCCTGGTGCGAGAGCGAATCCCGCTCGACGCGCATCTGCTGACAGGCCCGGCCGCCACAACCGACGGGCTTATCGTCGCCGGCGTGCAACGCGACAGTGCGGCCTCCAAGGCCGGACTGGCCGATGGCGATATCGTCACCGCAGTGGGGTCCCAGACCGTCACGACGATCCAGGCATTCAACCAGGCGATCGAAAAGCTGCTGGCCGACCCGCAGCACCCGCGCGTGGTCTTCCAGGTTCGCCGCGGCGATCAGGTTCTGCCGATATCCATACAGCCGGCGCGGCGCCCGTGATCGGGTCGCGGGATGCCCGCCGTGGCATAGCCTTTCCAGGCCGTGAACCCACGGTGGCACAGCCTTTCCAGGCTGTGAACCCACAGGCTGGAAAGCCTGTGCCACCGCCATACGAGGTCGTTCAATGCGAACGTATATTCTGATGGGGATGGCGGTGCTGGCCGGCGCCGCCCCGCTGGCCGCTCAGAGCACTGCGCCCGCTGCCGCCACAGCCTCCCATGGCGACGCTGCGCTGGCGGACCTGGCCGGTAGAAGCCTCCTGGCCTCGGCGATGGAAGGCGACGTCAACGCCCGCGTGCTGGCGCTGGCACAGATGGCCGAACGATTCACCCCCGGCGACCCTGCCGTCCAGCGGCTGCTGGGCGAGTTATACGAACAGGCGGGCAAAGGCGTCCAGGTCGACCGCTCGGTCCAGGCCGCACGGGCGTGGGCGGCGTACCTCAAAACCCACCGCGACGATTATGTCGCCTGGATGCGATGGTTGATGGCGGAATACCCCGCCCAGCAATCCATCGAGGCGCGAGCCGCCCTTCTTCAACGCCTCATCGACGATGCCGAAGTTCCCGCCGCGGTCCGCTCCGAAGCCGCCGGCCAACAGGCGGCGCTGCTGTCGAAGCAGGGATATCCCGAGGACGCCGATCGAGCCATCGTCGGCGCCATCCGCATCGACGGCGCAAACACGAACGCCCTGGAGGAGTGGCTCAGCCGCCGCAACAAACCCACCGCGCTCGATCGGGCCGACGTGCGGTTGCGACAGTTTCGGGCCAATCCGTTCTCGGCGACGACGGCGGCACAACTGGCGGCGTTGCTGGGCGAGCAGGGGCTCCATGATCGCTCCGCATGGTTTTACTGGGTAAGTTGGAGCCTGGTGGCCACGCGATGCCGCCTCCAGGCGCCGCCGCTGGCGCTGGCCGTGCCGTACTGCAACGCCCTGCTCGACGCCGCACAGTACAAGGTCGCCGTCGAGACCTTCAAACCGCTGTTGGAGGCGTACCCCGACAGCATCGACCTGCGAATGTTGATCATCGAGGCGTACTCCCTCAACGGACAGAAGCAGGAGGCCCAGGCCCAGACCCAGGAATTGCGGTCGCAACTGGGAAAGCTCCTGGCCGCCTCGCCCTCGCCGGACGTGCTGGAGAAAGTCGCTGTCTTCTACACCGTTGCCATGCCCGATGAGACCATGGCCGTCAGCCTGGCCCGGCGGGCGCTGGCGGCCGAGCCCCAAAACGCCAATCTGCTACGCATCCTCGCCGCCGCGCAGCTCAAGTCTCCCGACGAGGCCACCGTCAAAGGCGCCATCGAATTCCTGTCCCAACTGGCCAGACAGAACATCTATGCCGCCGTCGCGCTGGCTGAACACTACGCCCGGACCGGCGCCGCCGAGGCGCAGCGGCAGATGATCGTCGCGGGGCTGAACCTCCAGCGCACCGGACCGGCCGCCCGCACGTTGCGACAGATGGCCAAGCAGATCTCGATGCCCGTGCCGCCCGTCAGCGGCAGCGGCGACGTCGCCAAACTCATCGAGACCCTGGACGGGCGGTATGTCGAGATGGCCACCGCCCCCGGTAAGTTCCTCGCCGTCCGCCTTGCATCGCCGGCCGAGAGCGTGCGACCCGGCGAGCCGATCTATCTCGACGCGACGTTGACCAACATCTCCAACATCGCCGTGCCCTTGGGCGGATGGGGCGCCCCCAGCCCCGTCCGGGCGATGATCCCCTCGATGGGCCTGACCGTCACCCTCGCCGATAAAAGCGACCGCGCCGGCAGCGGCGCGCCGGCAGTTTTCAATCCTAACCAGTTGCCCCTGGTGCTCTGGCCGACACCGAGCCGCCTTGAACCCGGCAAGAGCGTCTCGTGGCGCGTCCGGCTCGACATCGGGCCTCTGGGCAGGGAACTCTTCCAGAACTGCTTCAAGAGCTACACCATTACCTGCTCGGGCATCGTCGACCCCCAGCCGTGCGGGGGACAGTTTTCCGGCGGGCTGGGCAGCATTTCCGTGCCCGCGATCACCATCCGCCGCACCGCACTGGGCGAACTCAAAGGCGACGGCGTATTCTATGACGTTGCAGGCGTTCTCAAGCAAAACGCCCAGCCGACCGCCCCGGCGGCTACCCGGTTCCTTGCCGCCGCCCAGACCGCCTCGATGATGGCGTCTGTGGACGGCGCGAGCCAGCCCGCAGCCGCAAAGGGCGCTGCTGAATTGCCCGCGGTGGTCAAGACGCTGCTCGCCGACCCCGAGCCGGTGATCCGCGCCGAGATGCTCGCTCAACTGGCCCGCCTGCCGCGACGCGACGATATCGTTCGGATGGCCCGGAACCTCAAGGATGATCCCAGCCCGCTGGTGCGCTTGCGCGTGGCGGAACTGGCCGCTCCGGCCGATCCGGAACTGGCTCGAACGATGCTCTCAGACGCCGACATGCAGGTCTCGCTGATGGCTGAGGCGGCCCTGCCCGCCCCGGCCACCCAACCGGCAACCGCACCAGCAACCGCCCCGACTCCGGCCGCCCCCGTCGCCCCGGCCGTGCCTGCGCCGGCGAGCGAAGCCCCGCCCCAGCCACCGGCCCCCGCCGCACCGAAGACCGCCCCGGCCAAGCCGCTGACCGCCCCGATTATCGAATTGCAGGATTAGCCGATTCGAAGCAGGACGACAGTTCGCCCGAGCATGCCCGGCTTAGGCCACAACTTCACTTCCCGGCAGCGACGCCATCTTGGCTGTTGTTGGCGTGGAATCAACCCGTCGAGGCTACCGCGTGGCAAGCGCGGCCGGCGCAATCGCGGCTCGTTTGCGGCGACGGGAGACAAAGAGAGGCGGGGATCGTTTTCTTCGCCGCGAGGTTTCCTATCTACGCCAGGAGCTTTTCCAGGCGGTCGAGGCCGCGGTTGATCTCGTCGAGGCTGATGGCGAAGCTCAGGCGCACGCAGGCGTCGTCGCCGAAGGGGGCGCCGGGAACCAATGCGGCGCCCGCGCCTTCCAGCGAGGCCTTGGCAAAGCTCATCGAGTCGGTGACGTTGATACCCGCCAGCGTGCGGCCGTAGTGGGCGCTGACGTCCGGGAAGCAGTAGAACGCGCCGGTAGGCTCGACGCACGAAATGCCCTTGATGGCGTTGAGGCGTTTGGCCATGTGGCGGCCGCGATTCTCAAACTCTTGACGCATGACCTCAATGGTTGCGGCGGCGCGCGGGTCGGTATAGGCGGCCAGGGCGGCGGCCTGGGCGAAGCTGACGGGGTTGGTCGTCTGGTGGTCCATCAGGCGCCGGACGGCGCCCGCGACGTCCTTGGGAGCGGCGAACCATCCCAAACGCCAGCCAGTCATCGAGAACGCCTTGGACAGGCCGTTGAAGGTGATGGTGCGGGCCGGCAGGGCGGGGTCAAGGGCGGCGAAGGAGACAAACTTCGTCGCGCCGTAGACCAGCTTTTCGTAGATTTCATCCGACAGCACGATCAGGTCGGTCTTGAGGACGGCCTGGGCGATGGCGGAAAGTTCATCCGGCGTGTACGTCACGCCGGTAGGGTTCGAGGGAGAGTTCAGGATCAGGCACTTGGCGCCGCGGGCGTAATCGAGCACTTGCTGGGGCGTGATCTTGAAGTCCTGCTTGCGACCAGTGGGGATGAACACGGGCTCGCCGCCAGCCAGTCGCACCATCTCCGGATAGCTCACCCAGTACGGTTCGGGGATCAGCACCTTGTCGCCGGCGTCGACGAGGACGTCGATGACGGCCGCCAGGGCGTGCTTGCCGCCAAAGGCCATGACGATCTGCTCGGGGGCGTAGGTGAGGCCGTTTTCCCGCCGGAGCTTCTCGACGATGGCGTCCAGCAGGGCCTTGGACTTCTGGGGCACGTACTTGGTGTCGCCGGCATCGAGGGCCTTCTTGGCGGCGTCCTTGATGAAATCCGGCGTGTCGAAGTCCGGTTCGCCGGCGCCGAAATTAGCGACGTCGACGCCTTCGCTTCGAAGCTGTCGTGCGCGGGTGGTTATGGCGATGGTGGCGCTGGCGCCAACGCTTTCAATCCTGCGGGCGAGCTTCATCGGGGCGGGACTTCCTTCAAGGCCTTGATCGGGGTGTAGCCGGTCATGGCCAGGAACGTGTTAGTGTTGATGATGGGGATGCGCAATTCGCTGGCGGCCTTGCGCATCTCGGCGTGGCGTTTGCGGACCTTGTCCGCCTGTTTGTAGGCTTCCCACACCTGCGGCGGGGCTTCGTCCTCGGGACGTTTGGGGGCCGGCGGCTCGACGCCCAGGACGAGGAAGTCGACATCGACATCGAGCACGTCGGTGACTTCGGCGCCCAGTCGTCGCAGCAGCAGCGTGACTTCAACGTTGCCCTGTTCGCTGGCGCCGGTGTCTGGCCCGTGGAGGTTGAAGAGGCCTTCCACGACGAACTTCCACTTTCGGATCGAGTCGAAGGCGACGTTGACAATCAGATCGTTGGCTATGACCGGGTTGTCCTTCTTTTTCAGATCGGTCACCTGGCAGCGGCAGACTTCGTCGCCGACGCTGACGACCGTCAGCGAGGCCTTCTGGACCTCTTCCGGGTTGTCGCCGAGCTTGGGAATGCCGCTCTGGGGGAAGACCGAGAAGATGTGGCCGACCTCGACGCCGTCGCGTGAGCCGAGGTTGATATAGGCGAACTGCCCGCCTTCATCGGCCAGGCGAAGGATCTTGCCATCGGGGGCGGTGGCGGTTTCGATGCGTTTGGTCTTCTGGGCGATCTTCTCGCGGACTTCTTCGAACTTGCGCTTCCACTCGCGGGCGCTCTTGTTGACGCCATGCATCTGCTCGGTGGTCTGCTTAATGGCCTCGGTCTTCTCGACCAGCTTGTCGGCGTTTTCTTTCTTGGCCAGTTCGAGGATCTTGTCTTTTTCCGCGCCCAGCGCCGTCATCTGTTCGCGCAGTTCGATGATCTGCGCGTCGCGGCTGGCGAGGTTCTCCTTGTACTTGTCGGAGATTTCGGTGGCGTACTTTCGGGCGCCGGTCAGTTCGATATTGACCTTGCTGACGGTGCCCTGCATTTCCTTGACGAGCTTGTCGGCATTGTCGCGCTGCGTGAGCAGGTCTGCCGCCTCGGTCAACAGCCCGCGCTGGCTGCCGATCTGCTTGTAGAAGGAATCGACGGCGCTGATGGCGGTGTCGGCGTTGTCGCCGGCGATGCCGTTGATGCGGGCGACCAGCTCGCGAATCTGGCTTTGCATCTGGTCGGTCACCGTCCGGGGCACGCGCTGATTCTGCTTGTCGTTCTGGTACGTGGTCACCATGTCGACAATGCGCGGCTTATCACGTTCCGCCTTGGAGATCCAGGCTTCATTGTCCTGTTCGGCCTTGCGGGTCTTCTTGTCCGCCTCATCGCGCTGGATGTACTGATGCACCGCCAGGGCGGATGCCACCAGGAACAGGAAGACAAAGACGATCAGGGCGTACGGCGGGGCCTTGCGGCGCTGGACTACACGGGCCATTGGGCAGACTCCTTCTGACGCCAAGTAGGCGTAAGACCAATTATCTGAAGTGATATCGACACTTTCAAGCCCTTTTCGCGAACGAAGAAAAACGGGAAACGCACCCAAGGGACCGCAAGGGCTGCAGGGACCGCGGCCAGGGCTGTCGCTCCTGGGCGTTGCAGTCCTTGCAGTCCCTGAAGTCCTTTTGATATTACCCCAGCTTGCGAGTCAAAATCTCCTGCACCTGCTGGGGATTCGCCGCTCCGCGCGAGGCCTGCATCACCTGGCCGGTCAGGAACCCGAAGGCCTTCTTGGCCTTCTTGCCGCCCTCGCGGACGTCGCCGGCGGCCTGGGGATTGGCGGCGATGGCCGCATCGACCCAGGCTTCCACCTCGCCCGCCTCGGTCACGGCCAACAGGCCCTGTTCGGCGGCGATGGCGGCGGGAGTCTGTCGGCCGTCGAGCATCAGGTCGAAAATCTTCGCCGCCGCGGTGGCGTTGACCTGGCCGCTGTGCAGCATGATCGCCAACTCCGCCAGCGGCGCAGGCGAGAGACCGATCTGGGCAATGCTGCATCCGCGCTCGTTGGCGATGGCCGAACCCCGCGAGAGCATCAGGTTGACGCATCGCTTGGGATCGGCCCCTGCCGCCACAGCCGCGTCGAGCAGGTCGCCGGTGGGGGCGTCCTGGGTGAGGGCGTCGGCCTCTTTGAAGGTCAGGCGGTACTGGTCGATGTAGCGTTGCCGCCGTGCCAGGGGCAATTCGCCGATGCTGTCAGCGATCGCCTGGAGCCAAGCCTGGTCGGGCTGTACGCTCACGAGGTCCGGGTCGGGGAAGTAGCGATAGTCGTGGGCTTCTTCCTTGCCGCGCTGGAAGACGGTTTGGCCGGTCGCGTCGTCGTATCCGCGGTTCTGCTTGCCCTGGCGTTCGATCGTGAAGCCTTCGGGGTCTTCCTGCCACGCGGCGTACTGGCGGCGGATCTCCCAGGCCACCGCGCCCTCGAGCGAGCGGAAGCTGTTGAGGTTCTTCACCTCGACGATCGGCGTCTTGTGTACCTTGCCGCCGCGGGTGATGTGCAGGTTGATGTTGGGCTCGAAGCGCATGTGGCCCATCTGCATGTTGGCCAGGCTGGCGCCCAGCCATCGCACCAGGCGCTGCATGGTCCGCGCGTAGGCGGCGGCTTCCTCGACGCTGTTCATGTCCGGCTGCGAGACGATCTCCAGCAGCGGCACGCCGGCGCGGTTGAGGTCCACCCCGGTGCCCGAGGGCAGGTCGTGTACGTTTTTCCCGGCGTCTTCTTCCAGGTGCGCCCGCAAGATGCGGACGGCCTTGGTCGCGCCATCGGCCAGCGGCACTTCCAGCAGGCCGTTGCTGCTCAGGGGCAGGTCGTACTGGCTGATCTGGTAGTTCTTGGGCAGGTCGGGGTACCAGTAGCTCTTTCGGTCCCACTTGGTGACGGAGGCGACCTGGCAGCCCAACGCCATGCCGACTTTCATGGACAGCTCGACCGCGCGGCGGTTCATCACCGGCAGCACGCCGGGCATGCCGATGCACACGGGGCAGACGTTGGTGTTGGGCGGGTCGCCGAAGCGGTTGCGACAACGGCAGAACATCTTGGTCTGAGTATCCAGCTCGACGTGGATCTCCAGGCCGATGATGGGCAGGACGATGTCGTTTTGGTCAACCATTGTCTATCCGCCGAAAAACGAAAACCTAAAAACCGACGACGAGGACGAAAAAACCAATCGCGCCGTCATGCCGCGCCCTGTTAGCGGTCGAGCTTGCTCGACGCGGTTGTTTCCCTGGCCCGGCGCCAGGGAAGAAACCGCGCGGGGCAAGCCCCGCCGCTAACTACTGAAATTCCATCCATCCATCCATCCATCCATGTCGACCCGCTTCGCGTGTCGCCATGCCACCCAATCTTCCAATCTTCCAATCTTCCATCCATCCGCGTTACTGAGGTGGTTTCAGTCGCGTTATGCCGGTTGCGGTTTCGTACGCCCTTGCCACTTGAAGCAGGCGGCCTTCGCTGAAGACCGGGCCGATCAGTTGCATTCCGATAGGCAGGCCCGCGGCGCTGATGGCGGCCGGCACGCTCAGGCCCGGCAGACCGGCCAGGTTCACGCTCAGGGTGTAGACGTCGGCCAGGTACATCGTCAGCGGGTCGGCCGTCTTCTCGCCGAGCTTGAACGCGGTCGTCGGAGTCGTGGGGCACAGCAGCAGGTCGCACGACTGGAACGCGCGGTCAAAGTCGTTCTTGATCAGGCGCCGCACCTTCAGGGCCTTGAGGTAATACGCGTCGTAATAACCGCTGGACAGCGTGTATGCCCCGAGCATGATCCGCCGCTTGACCTCGGCGCCGAGCCCTTCGGCGCGGCTGCGGCAGTACAGATCGACGATGTCGTCCACTTTGGCCGGCGTGCGATAGCCATAGTGTACGCCATCATAGCGGGCCAGGTTGCTCGAGGCCTCGGCGCTGGCGACGATATAGTAGCATGCCACTGCAAAGCTGCTGAGCTTTCCGTCGCCGTCGCTGTCGACGCGGCTGGTCGGCAGAGAGACCTCGACGATCCGGGCGCCGGCGGCCTTGATCGCCTCGCCGGCTGCCAGCACCGCCTGGCGTATCTCGCTATCAAGGGCCTGCGAGAAGAACTCTTTGGGCAGACCCACCCGCAGGCCGGCGATGGGCTTTTCGATCGCCGCGAGATAGTCCGGCACGTCCTGGGGGATGGACGTCGAATCGGCGCGGTCGTAGCCGGCGATCACCCGCGTCAGCAGTGCGCAATCGGTCACGTCGTGCGTCAGCGGGCCGATCTGGTCCAGGCTCGACCCGTACGCCACCAGGCCGTATCGGCTGACGCGCCCATAGGTGGGCTTGAGCCCGACGACGCCACACAGGGCCGCCGGTTGGCGGATCGACCCGCCGGTGTCGCTGCCCAGTGCGGCAGGGCACATCCCCGCCGCCACCGCCGCGGCGCTGCCGCCGGAGGACCCGCCCGGAACGCGCGAAACGTCCCACGGGTTGCGCGTCGGGCCAAAACCGCTGTTCTCCGTCGACGAGCCCATCGCGAACTCGTCCATGTTGGTCTTGCCGATGATGACCGCCCCGGCGTCTTGGAGTTTGCCGACGGCCGTGGCGGTATAGGGAGCCTGGAAGTTCTCAAGCATCCGCGACGAGCAGGTGGTTCGCCCGTACGCCGTACAGAGATTGTCCTTGATGGCTACCGGCACGCCGGCCAGCGGGCCCAGAGGCTCTCCCGCGGCGCGGCGGCGGTCGATGGCGCGGGCCTCGTCGAGCGCGCGATCGGCCAGCACCTCGTTGAAGGCGCCGATCTGACCTTCTCGCTGCTCGATGACCGCCAGATACGCTTTGGCCGCTTCTTCGGCGCCGGCGCGTCCGGCGGCGATGGCGGCCGCCAGTTCCGCCGCGGAAAGATCGGTGATCGCGCTCATTGGCTCTCTCCGATGACCTTGGGGACCTTGAAGTAGTCGCCGTCGCGGGCGGGGGCGTTTTGCAGGGCCTGCTCGCTGGTCAGCGAGGGCTCGGGCGTGTCGTCGGCCAGCACGTTGGACAGCTCCATCGCGTGGACCATCGGTTCGACGCCGTCGGTGGGCAGTTCGTTGAGCTTGTCGAAGTATTCCAGGATGGCGCCCAACTGGGCGGCGTGAGACTCAACCTCCGGGTCGGTCAGTTCCACGCGGGCCAGCACGCCGATGTGGCGGACCAGGGCTTCGTCCACATTTTTGCTCATATCAAAGCTCCCACTGCCAGACGTCGCAGGGGCCTATGATTGGCGATTGGCCCGCCCTTGTCAAGAATCACAGGCGGCGCGGCGGCTTTTTCCGTCCTCGCGCTGGGGTCTTTTGCCTCGCCCGGTAGGTGAATGCCCGTGCGCTAGAACCGGGCGGCTCTCTGATTGAGGTTTCGCCCGAAGGCGCCAATAATCCTTTTGAACGCCTGTGCTGATTGGCCAGCCAGCTTGTGCAGGCGGCGAGGTGAACCATGATGAACATGCCACGCGTCATTCAGTGCGATGCCACAGATTGCAGCTTCAACCGCGAGCGGGAGTGTCACGCTCTGGCGGTAACGATCGGGGACGGGGACAATCCCCAGTGCGACACGTATTGCCAGGGCCAGTCCAAGGGCGGCGACCCGGCGTCGATCGCCGGCGTCGGAGCGTGCAAAGTCTCCGCCTGCATGCATAACCGCTACCTAGAGTGCTGGGCGCCCAATATCAACGTGGGGTCCAAAGGCAGCGGCGCGGACTGTCTGACCTTCAGCAAACGCTGATTGCGGCAACATAGAATCAGGCTCGCCGGCGCGTGGGGGAGGCGCCGGCGGGCCATTGCCGCATCCCTCCAGGCTCGCCCCGGGCATGGCCGTAGGCGTTGACGCCCAGCGCCCTGAGTTGCCGCCCCAGCACGCAAACCGCACAGGACCCTATAGACGGCCGTTGCCGCCCGGCCATACAGTCCCGATGGCGATGTACCCTCGTTCTCCGTTTACGCAAGGGGTTATGTATGAAACTTGTCGCCCAGGTCATGCGGCAGACAGACGGAACCTATCGCGCGTGGTGCCCCGCGCTGCCCGGTTGCCGCGCCTGCGGGCAGACGCGGCGGGAAGCCCTGGAGAGAGTGCAACTGGCGGCCAGGGGATACCTCGAGAATCTTGAAGACATTCTGCCCCGGCAGTTGGCCCGGCAATATTTCAGCAGGCGACGCATCAGCGCACCGGGAGAACCGGCTGAGGTCGAGGCAGCCGATTTCACATGGTCGACATGAGATTGCGGCATGCAGAGCTCACAGAGCCAGGAGAAGTCCAAGGCGGCGGATCTGGTTTCATATACCCATCTTCTTGTCGTTTTTGCCCGCGGCGCCGTACTATGATTTCAACACTTCGAGGACACCATGGAATACGCCGCCGCAATTTCCAACGAAGAACTCAACCGCATCCGCCTTGAGGCGGTCGAACTGGCCGGTATCGGCCTGTGCCGCTACAGGCTCGCCGATGGGACGATCCTGCACATCGACGACAACGCCATCGTCATCATGGACCTGCAGAACCAGGTTTCCTATGCCGGCGACCTGATCGGCAAGCGGCTCTTCGACCTGATCGATTTCGACGAGCCCAAGGCCCCGGTCCAGGTCGTCACCCAGGGCGTGCGACGCAGCGAATACCGCGTGCGCACCGGCGAGGGGCGGAGCAAGTGGCTGCTGGCCGACGCCTTCATGGTGGTCGACCCGGCCTCGGGCTGCGAAGCCGTTCAACTCGTCCTGCGCGATATTTCCGACAGCCGCAACGTGGAGGAACTCCGCCGCCGCAGCGAGCAGCGCTACCGCGACCTGGTCGAAAACGCCAACAGCATCATCCTGCGGCAGGACCCCAACGGATACGTGACGTTCATCAACCGCTATGCGCTGGAGTTCTTCGGTTTCGCGCGGACGGAAATTCTCGGCCGCCACGTCGTGGGGACGATCGTCCCGCCGCACGATTCGGCCGGTCGCGACATGACGGCGCTGATCCGCGACCTGGGCAGTCATCCCGAGCGTCACGGCGTCTGCGAGCGCGAGAGCATCTGCCGCGACGGGCGTCGGGTCTGGATCTCCTGGGCGAACACGCCCATGCGCAAGGCCGACGGCACGGTCGCGGAAATTCTGTGCGTCGGTTATGACGTGACGCAGCGTCGCGAGGCGCAAACGCGCGCCCAGCGCGAGCGGCAGCGCCTGTTCTCGCTGCTCCACCAGCTTCCCGGCTACGTGGCGCTGCTGGACGGACAGGGCATGCTGCGGTTCTGCAACCACGCGTACCGGGAGTTCTTCCGCTGCGACGGCGAGTGCCCCTGTCCCGTCCCGGACCTGCACGACAAACACGCCGGGACCTGCGATCCGCACACGGGCAACATCCTCACTACCGGGCTGGCCGCCCAGTGGGAATGGACGGATGCCCATCAGCGAACCTTCCACGTCTGGGGGTATCCGTTCCTCGACAGCGACGGTACGGTCGTGGTCCTGCAACTGGGCGTCGATATCAGCGAACAACGCCGACTCCAGCGCGACCTGGGCGAGGCCAGCCAGTCTGAACGCCGCCGCATCGGGCGCGATCTGCACGACACCCTAGGGCAGGATCTGACCGCCCTGCAGTTGATCGTGCAGGCCCTGAGCAAGAAGATCGCCGCGGCCGTGCCCCAAGCCGTGCCCCTGGCACAGCAGGCCGTTGAACTGGCCCGAAAAGCCCTCGACCGGACCCGATGCCTGGCACGCGGGCTCGACCCGGTGGTGATCAAGGCCGCCGAACTGCGTCGGGCGCTCGAATCGCTCTGCATCGAGGTGCGAAACGCCTCCGGTTTGCCCTGCGACTTCAGCGACCGGTGCAATATGCCAATCGACGACGATCTGGCGGCAGACAACCTCTATCACATCGCCAGCGAGGCCGTCAACAACGCCGTCAAACATGCCAGGGCGTCCTCCATCCGCATTGCCCTGGCAGCCAGGGAGGACGAACTGGTGCTGACGGTGGCCGACGACGGCGTGGGCCTGAGCACGGCGGCGCCGGTAACGCATGGAATGGGGATGCGCACGATGAGCTACCGGGCCGGCATCATCGGCGGAGGCATCACGATCACAAAAGGCCCCGCCGGTGGGACCGAGGTCACCGTCGCCGTTCCGGCCTGGCGCCTGACCAAACAGCCCGCCCTGGCTGAAGACTGTTGACCCGCGAAAACAAATCCGAAATTCGAAACTCGAAATTCGAAACAAGAAGCAAAGGAGGAAAACGACAAGAAACAAAAAGAAAGGCGAGGCAAATGTTGATTTGATTCCTTGTTGTTTAGTTTCTTTGCCCTTTAGCTGTTTGTTTCGGATTTCGAGTTTCGTATTTCGGATTTGTTTCTCCCGCACCTCTCGTCCTGGGCCGGGTTCAAGAAGCATCGTGAACTTCCATCAGAAGCCTTCGATGCCCGCCGCTGTTTTCCTGACGCTTGCATTGACGGGCGCAGCGGCCCTTGCCCGGGAGAACGCCGTGTTCCCTTCCAGTGCGATGCCCGCCGTCCGTGACTATACCTTCATGTGGTGGGCCCACGGTTGGCGCGATCCGCGGCGGGTGCTGGCCCTTCAGAGCGGGCACTGGGGCATGGCCGTGGACGTGCCGGGCGCGAAACTGACGCACCTGGGCGTTATCGCCAAGCCCGTCACGGCCGACGAGGCGGCGGTACAGGACAACGCGGCTGTCTTCTCGCTGCCTCAGGCTGCCCTGTCGCTGCGCGTCCGGGCGGGCGGCGCGTGGTACACATGCACCGGCGGCGCCGCGGCCGCCCGCATTATCGAAAGCGGACGGTTTGTCCAGCGTGCGGATATCGAGGAACTGGTCTTTGCCGATTCCTCCGGCCGCAAGCTTGATGCTGCGGGGCGGCTGGAAATTATCGCCTGGCCGGACCGCGTGAGCTTCATGCTGGAGGTTTCGCCTCGCCACACGTATGCCCGCGCCGCCCTTGCCATCGAGATCACTGCCGGCGGGCAGACATTCGGCACGGCCGAGTCCGAAAAGCCTTGGAACGACCTGTCGCGTCGCAGCGCTGCGCTGACGCTGGCGGCCTCCGACGGGCAGGGATGGGTGCGGGTCGCCCCTGCCGCGCCGCCCGGACGGGTTGAAGGCACTGAGTTGCGCACCGCCAAACCGGTGGCGGTGGCGTATGACGCCGCGCGACAGTGGCATCGCGTGGAGTTGCCCGATGCGGCCTGGTTCAACGGCGAGGCGGGCGACAGGCTCGATCGTGTCGCGCTGCGATTGAGGAATCCCTCGGATCGCCCGCAGACGTTCCGGTTGCTCTTCGCCGACGACGATCGTGTGCCGCATATCACCGGCATCTCGCCGATGATCCGCGACGCGGCGGGCAACCCCACCGGTGTGCCCGTGCAGATTTCCAAGAACTGGCACCGCAAACCAGGCGAACCGTCTCTGTATCAGGGCCCGTGGCTGCACGCCTTCACGCAGCTTCGTGTGCCCGCCGGCGAAACCGTCGAGTGCGAGTTGACGATCGCCCACGGGTGGTGGGGGATGGTTCCGGCCGTCTCGCACGCCCAGCTCTGCCTGATCGGCTGGGGCGTCAATCAGCTCTGGGACCAGGCCGCCATCGGCAGTTGGGGCGAGAGCATTTGCTACGATCCCGACGTCAATCTCAATCGCGGCATGATCGACGACGTGAGGCCGCTGATGGTCTGGGCGATGGGGCCCAGGCCCGAGGCGAAATGGAGCTGGACTCAGAACGTCGGCGGCGGCGACTTCGGCGACTATCACATCGGCAACGGCGGGCGCCGCTTCTTCACGCGCATGCGGACGCATTACCGCCAGTACGGCCCGTGCCTGACGGACGTGACGTACGCCGGGATCAGCCCCGACGGGGCGATCTCGATGCGGGCGACGGCATCGAGCCCGCGGTGCGACGACATCACGCGCGGCTACTACCATGTGCGATATGACTTTCACCGCGCAATCCAGGCCAAGCGGCTGGAGCTTTTCCGCCTGGGCGCCGATCGGTACAACGACCCGGACGCCTCGCAAATCGCCTGGGGCCAGGGCCAGCGCATGATCGGCGAAGCGGCGGCAGCCCATCGGCAGGGCTATCAGCAGACGTTCCCGCTGGCCGGGGCGGGTTCATGGATGTCGCTGCACGGCGCCGGGGGGTTCAAGCCGCCCCAGGGCGGCGCGTGGGCCAATCGCGGGATGATCGTGCGGCAGTGGCAGGCTGGCGTGGGCGGCAAGAGCGTCGCGCCGCACGGCGCGATCATCGGCACCAGTCAGGGCAAGCACGCCTCGGCGGCTCTGGTGTGTGCGACAAATGATTTCCGCGCCGGGGACTACATCGAGTTTGTGGTCGAGATGGTGATCCTGCCCGTGCGGGCGGCGGACTATTACGGCCCCAACGAAAACCTCCGCACGTCGCTCAAGACCATCGGCGACAGTTGGCAAGCTGTTGCCCGCCAGGCCGCGGGGAACACGCTGCAGGTGAACGTGCTCGCTGGAACACTGGAGCGAGCTTACCCGCCGCAGGTGAAAGTGGCTGCCGATCAGACAGCCGCCGTTGAGATTACCGGCGGCGTGGGATATGTGCCCGTGACATTCAGCGGCCTCAAGAGCTACAGAGATCACTCTCTGTGGATGTCGGTAGATGGCAAGGAGTCGCTGGTCGACCAGTCGCGGCATGGAGCGGACTTCTGGCAGACGGATTACGACCCTCAGACCCAGACATGGCGGCAGACGTACAATGTGCCGCTCGACAGCCCGGGCGACGTGGCGCGGAAAGCGCTGATTACCCTGAAAACAAATCCGAAATACGAATCTCGAAATCCGAAACAAGAAACAAAAGGGGAAACGAGAAAGAAACAATAAGACGGGTCGCCATGCCACCCGTCTTTGTTTTTTTGCTGTTTGTTTCGGATTTCGAGATTCGGATTTCGGATTTGTTTCTCTCCTCTCATCCTCCTCCTCGTGACTGCACCCACTCGATGGCCATTTTGAGCAGTTCGGTTGAGCTGCCGACCTTGAGTTTCTTTTTGATGTGGTCGCGGTGCGACTCGACGGTCTTGACGCTGATATGCAGGCGTTTGGCCAGCTCGGACATGGGCAGGCCCTCGCCGATGAGTTCGAAGACTTCGTATTCGCGGTCGCTGAGGCGCGACGTCAGCGACGTGCCGGCCGCGGCGTTGGGGGTTTCGACGAACTTCTCGACCATGGCTTCGGCCAATTCGCTGCTGACGTACATGCCCCCGGCCAGGACGCTGCGGATGCCTTCGATGAGTTCGTCGGGGTCGCGGGTTTTGGAGACGTAGCCTCGCGCCCCCGCGCGCAGCGTGCGTTCGGCGAAGAACGACTCGTCCCGCATGGAGAACACCAGCACCGGCAGCTTGGGCCAGCGCACGTGGATGTCCTTGAGCAGGTCGATCCCGTTGCTGTCGCGCAGGCGCATGTCGACGATGACCATGTCGGGGCGATGGGTCTCGATCGCCTTGAGGGCGCCGCTCACGTCGGCGGCCTCCCCGGCCAGCGTCAGGTCCTCGGTCGTCGCCAGCAGCGACGCGATCGCCCGGCGCGTCACGGGGTGGTCATCCACCACGAGCACCTTCTTCTTGACCAGTGTCTGGGTCTCGGTTCCTGCCATGAGCGCCCCCTAAGTTTGTTCAAGTACATCCGGCGCTGCAACCTCCGGCAGACGTCTGGCCTCGTCAGCCCCCGATAGATCGTTCGCCATAATTGTACCCATCAGGCCGTCACCACGTCGGCGTGAATCGCCAACTCTTCCAATTTCTGGCGCACCTCGCGCCGGTACAGGGCGTTCATCACGACAACCACCTTCGGCGGCCATGCCCGCAGCGATTCTGGGGCGACCACCTCGTGCGCGCAGAGCGGAACGAACAGACCTTGCTTGCGCGGATTGACGTCGACAACGCATTCCACCAACTCTTCGGCCCCGCTCAGCGCGTTGAGCAGCACGACGCCCTTGGTTCCGGCGCCCCAGAAGACCACCCGCTTGTCCAGGCGGCGGTACTCCTCCAGGCGCTTCTGCCATTGCTCCAGGCGCCGGGCGAACAACCCGGCGAACGCCCCGACAAGGCGGGCGGTCTGTACCCCGGGCCTTCGCGCCGCCACGTCGACGGGAAAGCTGCCGCTGGGCAGCGCCAGCACCGCCAGGTACTGCCCGCCGTACGTCACGCGAACCATTGCAGGCGAAAACCCCGAGCGGATCAACAGCCGCACCAAAGTGTCGGGCAGAAAATAACTGCGATGTTCGTAAAGCAGGTCCCACAGGGCCAGGCCCTTGAGCATCGGCAGGGCATTGGGCACGCCGATGAACAGAGCGGCGGCGTCGGGGCTCCGCACGCTCTGGCGCACCTGCTGCAGAAACGCCAGCGGGTCCGGAAGGTGCTCGAGCACCTGTCGGCAGCACAGCAGATCCGCCAACTGGTGACCTGACTTCGGCGGATAGTACTCGCGGCGAAAACGCACTGCCGGCGATTCATCCAGCCCCGGCCGGGGGACGTACGCCGGGTCGAATCCCGTTCCGCGGTTTCGGCCTTGCCGGCAGAGTTCGTTGAGGAAGAAGCCGTCCCCGCAGCCGATCTCGACGATCTCCTTGTCGTGCAGGTCGGCTTGGTCTATGAGCCAGTTGGCCAGCGCCCGGGCGTAGCGGCGAAACCGTTGGGAGTACTGCAGGGCGTTCTCGTACCCGGGTTCATACGCCGCCGCGGCAGGGCGAAACGCCCGGTTATAGATGTATCCGCAGCTCGGGCAAAAGACCAGACGCAGGTCGCCCCTTGCGGCGGCCATCGCGTCACTGCGACTGGCATAGAGCCGGTTGCAGGTTGCGGCAACGCCGGGCAGGACAAAGAACTCCTCGACGGCCCCGTCGGCGCAAAGTGCGCACGGGGCGGCCGTCGCTTCCGTGGCAACGGCGAGCGAATCGGGTGTGACGTGTGCATGACTCATTTGGCATCCCATCTCATACGCACCACAGCGTGGGGGCCAGGTTCATCCGGGACAATTGCTCCCGGATCTCGCCTTCGTAGATACGGTTCATCACCACGACGTAATCCGGCGGGCACGCGGGCAGATCCTGCGGGCCGACGATCGGCTGACCGGTCAGCGGCATGAAGCGGCCCTGACGGTAGGGGTTGATGTCCACGACGCGGTGGATCTGGTCGTCGAGACCGACGGCGGCCAGGAACGCCACGGCCTTGGACCCCGAGCCCCACAGTACGCAGCGGCGTCCCTGGGCGGCGGCGGTTCCGATTCGCTCGCGCCAAGCGGTGATGGACTTCTCGACCCCGGCGGCGAAGGTGGCGACGCCTTCGCTGGTGCGCGCCAGGTCGTCCTCGATCGCCAGGCGCGGCTGCGTCGGGCGCGGCGCCGGTCGCGCCAGAAGCATGATGTACTGGTCGTCGAAGTCCAGGTAAAGCGAGTCGATGTCGAAGCCGGTCGAGCGAAACAGCCGCGCCAGTGAACCGCAGGTGAAGTACGAGCAATGCTCGTAGTACACGTCCCAGAACGCCAGGTGCTCCAGGATCCGCAGCGTGTCGGGCACCTCGAAAAACACCAGCGTGTCCTGGCGGTCGCCGATCGAGCGGCGGATCGACTCGAGCAGCCCCCGCGTCTGCGGTATGTGCTCCAGCGTGTGCCGGCAGCAAATCACGTCGGCAGACAGATCGGCGTGCTCGGGCCTGTAGTAGTCGTTGATGACGGTCAGGCGGCTGGCTGCGGCGGGGCTGAGGCGTTCCTTGACGCATCCGGGGTCGATCCCGATGCCGCGATTATCGCCCTCAATGCACAACTCGGCCAGGAACTCCCCCTTGCCGCAGCCGATCTCCAGCACCCGCTTGCCCCGGACGCCGTAGCGGTCGATCAGCGTTCGCACCAGCCGCTGCTGGAAGGCAGTGAAGCACGGGCTGAACCCCTGCGTCTCTTCGTAGCGCTGGCTGTAATTGCGGTTCGCGGCGTCGTAGCGCATGTTGGCGATGAACCCGCAGCCGGGGCAGAGCCCCAGCGAAAGCGACGCGGCGGGGAAGTTCCGCGCCTGCTCGCGATCGTCGACCAGCAGGCACGAATGCACCGCGATGCGCTGCACATGATGAAACGGCTGCATCTGCGCCTCCCGGCAGTTCGGGCATTGCCGGATCATCGGCGAAACTTCGCGCCCGGGCGCGACGGC
Source organism: Planctomycetaceae bacterium (assembly GCA_039680605.1). Classification (NCBI taxonomy): domain Bacteria; kingdom Pseudomonadati; phylum Planctomycetota; class Planctomycetia; order Planctomycetales; family Planctomycetaceae; species Planctomycetaceae bacterium. The sequence goes on from JBDKTA010000054.1 coordinate 146,125, forward strand.
AGGCGATACTGAACTCATGGCGTTTCCTTATATTGAAGGCGTCAGACAACCACCGGCCGCGGAACGGGGATGATGAAGCGTCCCCCCTGGTCGCGGTAGTCCTGGCACTGGCTGAGAATCTCGTCTTTGAAGTTCCAGGGCAGCACCAGGACGTAGTCGGGCTTGTCCTGAAGGATGCGCTGCGGCGCATCGATCGGGATGTGGACGCCCGGCATGTACTTGCCCTGCTTGTGTACGTTGCGATCGACCACGAAACGGATCGTGTCAGGCCCGGCCTGGACGCTGTTGAGCATGACGGCGCCCTTGGCGGCCGCCCCGTACGCGGCGATAGAGCAGCCCTGCCCCTGCAGACGCGCCAGCAGGCGGCGCAGGCGATGCTGCAGCGCCGCCGCCTGCCTCGCGAAGCTGCGGTAGTAATCGATCCGGTCCATCCCGAGGCGCTTCTCCGTCTCCAGCATCTCCGTGACCGAATTGCGGCGATTGTCCTTCAACTCCAGGAACAACCGTAGCGAGCCGCCATGGATAGGCAACTGCTGGATGCGATTGAGATACAGCCCGTGACGCCGGGCCAGGCGTTCGACGGCCGTCACCGAGAAATAGCACAGGTGCTCGTGATAGATGGTGTCGAACTCGCAGTGATCGATCAGCTCGCGCAGGTAGGGCACCTCGATCACGGCCACCCCGTCGCTCTTGAGCAATTTGGCGATGCCGCCGACGATCCCGTTGGTGTCGGCCACGTGCGCCAGGACGTTGTTGGCGATGATCACGTCGGCCTGTTTACCTTCGGCGACCAGGCGCTGGGCGAGTTCTAGACCGAAGAACTCCTGCAGGGTGGTCACGCCGATCTCCCGCGCGGCGCGGACGGGCCCTTCGGCGGGGTCGATGCCGAGCACGGGGATATGATTTTCGACGAAGTTCTTGAGCAGGTACCCATCGTTACTGGCGATTTCGACGACCAGGCTGTGCGCGTTGAGGCGGCGCTGGGCGATCAGGTTCAGGGCATTGTCGCGCGAATGCTCCAGCAGCGCCGCCGAGAACGAGGAGTAGTACGGGTAGTCGGCGCTGAAAAGCACCTGCGGCGGCACGGTCTCGACGATCTGCACCAGCGTGCAAGCCGGGCAGAACGCCAGCTCCAGCGGATAGCGAGGCTCGTTCTGATGCAACTGCTCCGCGGTGAGCAGCCCGTCGGCCAGCGGCATGGCGCCCAGGTCCAGGATGCCATCGAGCCCTTTTTGCCCGCACGAGCGACACTGTGCCTGCCGGCATCGCTGCTCAAATTGAGGCGACTGGACAACGCCATGTCGTTTCTTGCCCGCCAATGTCTTCATGGTGTCCTCTTGGGTTATTTGGCCGCAACGACGGGTGCTACCCCGGCGGCGACGGCCGCGGTTGCGTGTTTTGCCCGGAACCGAAGCGTCGTATCCAGAACGTTTTCAGCGATCAATTTCTGAATATGGGCGATCCGCCGGTACCGGGGACCTTCGAAATCCTCCACCGTCACGCCGTAGGTCTGGTAGGCCTTGTACAACTCTCTCGCGCCGCGCGTGGCGGTCCATCGCGGGCGGAACGCCTTGAGCGTCCGGTGGATCTTGCCGGAGTCCACGCGGTAGCACCGGGTATCCGTCGGTGAATCCTGCGTGAAGCTCACCTCGGCGTTGCTGACGGTGCGGGCGACGATGTGCGCCAGGTCGCAGACGCGATAGTTCTCGCCCAGCGGCGCCACGTTGAAGGCCTGGTTGTTCACGACGCTCATCGGCGCCTTCAGGGCGGCGATGAACGCCATGCTGATGTCCTCGACGTGCGCCACCGGTCTCCAGGCCGTGCCGTCGCTCTTGAGCATGACCTTGCCCGTGGCGCAGGCCCAGGCCGTCAGATTGTTGATCACCAGGTCGAACCGCAGGCGCGGCGAGACGCCGTACGCGGTGGCGTTTCGCAGGAAGACCGGGCAGAATCGCCGGCCGGCCATCGGGGCGATGTCCCGTTCGGCGTAGACTTTCGAGACCGCGTACGGCGTGACGGGGTTCAGGGGCGAGTCCTCGGTCATCATCTCCTCGCCCGAGGCCCCGTAGTTGCTGCACGTCGATGAATAGATGAACCGCCGCACGCCGGCGGACTTGGCCAGCTCCGCCAGGCGGACCGACGCCTTCCAGTTGATCTCCATCGTAAGGTCCGGGTTCAGATCGCCCAGGGGGTCATTGCTCAGGCCCGCCAGGTGCAGCACTGCGTCGAAGCCCTTCAGGTCGGCGGCCTCGACGTCCCGCACGTCTTTAATGATGGTGGGAACGTCCTGCCCCGGCGCCCCGAAGGTGCAATCGCGATAGAGGTCGCTGTCGAGCCCGACAACCTCATGGCCCGCCCGCATCAGCATCGGCGCCAGCACCATCCCGATATAGCCTTTGTTTCCGGTCAACAGAACTCGCATTATCAATCCTCCCAGGTCTTCCAGGGGGCGCGGCCGCCGGACCATAAATCCTGCAGCAGGCGAGTTTCCCTGAGGGTGTCCATGCATTGCCAGAAGCCCGTGTGCTTGTAGGCCATCAACTGCCCCTCGGCGGCCAGGCGCTCCATGGGCTCGCGCTCCCATTGCGTGGCGTCGCCGTCGATGTAGTCCATCACGCCCGGTTCGAGCACGAAGAAGGCGCCGTTGATCCATCCCTGGGCGGTCTGGGGCTTCTCGCTGAAGAAGCGGACGCAGTCGCCCTCGAAGTCCATGTGCCCAAAGCGTGCCACGGGCCTGACGGCTGTGACGGTCGCCAGTTTCCCGTGCGAGCGGTGAAACGCCAGCAGCGCGTCGAGGTCGACGTTGGAGACGCCGTCGCCCCAGGTCAACATGAAGGTTTCGCCCCCCAGGTACGGCGCCAGACGTTTGATGCGTCCGCCGGTGAGGGTGTCTTTGCCGGTGTCGATCAACTCGACGCGCCAGTCGGGAAGTGTATGATCGTGCCGGCTGATCGCGCCGGCGGCCAGATCGACGGTCAGGTTGCTTCTAAGGGTGGCATACTCAGCCATGTATCGCTTGATGCATTCGCCCTTGTAACCCAGGGCGACGACAAAATCGCGGTGCCCGTAGCGGGCATAGTGTTTCATGATGTGCCAGAGGATGGGCTGCCCGCCGATTTCGACCATGGGCTTGGGCTTGATCTCCGTCTCCTCCGACAGGCGCGAACCGACTCCACCTGCAAGGATCGCTACTTTCACGCTGATGTCCCCCTTTGGCCAAAGGCAAGCCTTACGAATTATCGAACGTGGCGGGCTTTCGTCGCGGCATCAGGCGTGCCAGGCACCTTCGAGCGGTCCAGCTTACGACGAGTTTGCTCTGCCACCACAGATCCGACCGTCGACGCACGAGCCATCGGCCGACGGTCATCCGAAGCTTCATTTTCATTCCCGGACGCAGCGGCGCCGAGCGGATCGCCGACAGGACCGTCCCGGTCACGTGCAACTCGGGCAAGTAGCCCAGCAGGCGCGAGTGACGGTTCTGCGGGTCATAGAAGGACAGGTCTTGGGGACTGTTGCTGATGTTGCGATCGTGCTTGCGCCGAACGAGCAGCCGCTCGGGCAACTCGTGAAACTCGCCCATCAGCGCCAGTTGCGCCATCAGGCATCGGTCGGAGCACAGGTGCTTGCGGAAGAGAAACGTCTGCTCCAGCGCCTGGCGGCGGATCAGCCCGAAAACGGGATTATGCGCTATCCCCACCGGATTCAAAAAGTGGCGGAACCGCCGGATGATATCCTGCGGGTCCACAAAACATGGCGTCGCCGCGACATTCAGTTCCTGCCCGTGCGCGCCGATGACCTTCGTGGACGGATAGCAGAGGATCACGTGCGGCTGCGAGTCCAGCACGTCCACGCATTGCTGGAGGAACTCCGGGGCGCAGAGGTCGTCGTCGGCCAGCCATTTGATGTAGCGTCCCCGCGCCATGTGGAAGAGGCGGTTGTAGTTTTCGGGTCCGCCGACGTTGACGCTGTTGCGACTGTACTGGATGCGGCGGTCGGCGGCCGCGTACCGGCGGCAGAGGTCGGCGGTGCCGTCGGTGGAGGCGTTGTCGGAGATGATCAGTTCGAAGTCCGTGAAGGTCTGGGCGAGGACCGACTCTATGGCCTGTGAAAGAAAAGCTTCGCCATTGTAAACCGGTATGCAGACGCTGACGCGAGGCAGATGCGCCAAGGCGGGCCCGCGGCGACGGGGGTTGCCCCGCGCGCGCTTCCGGGCCGGGCGGCGTTCAGGCGCAAGAGAGTAAGCACTCATGACATCGACTATATGCCCCGTATGGAAGACTTTTCCAATTCAGGAAATAAATGACGCCACGCCTCGCAGAGGCGGCAGGTTTCAGGCGCTGCGACGGGTTGAGGGCCAAAACCTTCCGCCTCTGCGAGGTGGGTAGATAATGAAAAGAGGTTTTCCGGAGGCTTACGCCTCCGGCCAAATCCTGGAGCCTCTTCGAGGTTCATTTTCACAGCAGCAATTTGGAGCCCCCGACGGTGGAGGCATATGATCCTGCAGCCGCGCAGCGGACCTACGGCTGGAATCTGCCGCCGCGGCATTTTTGCCGGACCCCCGATAATGGCTCGCGACGCAAAGACATCCGCAGTGGTCATCGGACTCAATATCAACGGCTTGGCCGTCGCGCGGGCCCTGGGACGCCACGGCGTTCCCGTCACGGTGGCCGCGCTCGACGCCCGCGTACACGAGGCCCACAGCCGCTACATTCGGGACGTCTGGCCGTGCGCCAACTTCTGCGGCGATCTGGTGCGAGTCCTGCTCGACAGGCGCGCCGCCTTCACTGAAGCCCCCGTGTTGATCCCCGTGACCGACCAGGCCGTGCGGACCCTGGCCGCCAACAAGACGGACCTCGAGCAGGCCTACCGCTTCGCCATGCCCACGCCGGATCTCGTCGACGCGCTGCTCGATAAGGCCGCCTTCGCCGCCCTGGCCGGCAAACTCGGTCAGCCGACCCCACAGACCTTCATGGTCGAACGTCCCGAGGAAATGCCCGCCGTGGCCAGGCAGGTCCGCTACCCCTGCATCCTCAAACCCCGGGCCAAGTCGCCGACGTACTCCCAGGCCGGCGGAAAGAAGGCATACGTCCTCGACAGCGCCCAGGACCTGAGGAACACGTACGATCGGGTCGCCCCCGCCGCCGAGGGCGGCATGGTCATCCAGGAATACATTCCCGGCAGCGACGAACTGGTGCATTTCTGCCTGCAATACTACAGCCGCGACAGCCGGGCGCTGGCGTCCTTCTGCGGGCGCAAGATCCGGCAGTGGCCGCCGCACTGCGGCGGGACCGCCTGCTGCCAGCCCCTGGCGATCGACGAACTCGTCCATCGCTCGACGGCGTTCTTCCAGGCGATTGGCTTCCACGGTCTGTGCTCGATGGAGTTCAAGCTCGACCCGCGCGACGGCGGGTTTCGCCTGATCGAGCCGACCGTCTGCCGCACCGACTGGCAGAGCGGCGTGGCCGATCTCAACGGCGTGCCGATCGCCTACGTGGCCTATTGCGATTTGACGGGACGGCCCCTGCCGCGACTGAGAAGCAAGCGCCACCGCGTGCGATGGGTCAACTTCGCCGGCGACCGCAAGTCGGCGGCGTATTACCGCCAGCGGGGGCTGCTGAGCCTGGGCGGATGGCTGGCGTCGTTGCGACCGCCGGTGCGGGGCGCCTACCTGGCCGGCGACGACCCCATGCCCTGGCTGTCGATCATGGGCGAAAAGTTCATCCGGAGGCTCCTGCCCGGCCGCTGGAGCGATGCAAGCTGAGGGAGACGTTATGATCACCCACCTGTGCCACACTCAGAAGACCGATGCTGCCGTCGCGACGTCGGTGATCCAGAAGGAATTGGTGGACCGTCTGTTGCCGGTGGCGATGGAAGGCCTGGAGCGTCTTTACATTCCCGATGCCAAGGCGTTCTGTCGTACGGGGGTCCGCGACGAGCGGGGGGCAGTCGCCCTGGAAGGCGTGTCCATGCGGTACACGGCGATGGCGCTGATCGGCCTGTCGGCCCAGGCTAAAGTGGGCCTTCACTGCAGGCGCGACTACTCTGCGGCGCTGACCCACCTGGTCGACTGGGCCATGAGTAAGGCTCCCGCCGGCGATTTGGCGCTGGTTCTGTGGGTCCTGGCGCTGAGGCAGGACGGTCGCGCCGACGACGTGCTCAACCTGATCGACGTGCGGCGCGCCGAGTTGCTCTCGCCGGCGGCCTCGGGCGACAGCATGGAACTGGGATGGCTGCTGACGGGTCTGGGGCAGTGGCTGATGTGGAAAGGGCAGTCGCCGTGGGTGGTCGATCTGGCAACGGCGGCCGCCGAGAAGCTGCTGCTCAACCAGTCCGTTGCCAGTGGGCTGTTCACGCTGTCCGGGCGCGGCGGGGTTCGAGGCGCCGTGATTCCCCTTCGCCGCCGCTTGGGCAGTTTCGCTTCGCAAGTGTATCCGGTGGTGGGTCTGTCGTATTGCGCGACGGCGATGGGCTGGCGACACCTTGCCGCGTCGGCCCGCCTTTGCGCGGATCGGTTGTGCTGTCTTCAGGGCACGGCGGGGCAGTGGTGGTGGGTCTACAGCGTTCGCTACGGGCGGGCGGTGATGCGGTATCCGGTTTACAGCGTGCATCAGGACGCCATGGGGCCGATGGCGCTGTTGGCGGTGGGCCAGACGCTGGGCATCGACCTCTATGATCCGGCGATCTCCGCAAGCCTGGAGTGGATGACGCGTCATCCGGAATGTCCGGACGAGGAGATGATTGACGCCTCGCAGGGCCTGATCTGGCGCGCGGTCCAGCGAGATCCGCGTGCGGACACGGGCGCCTTCGGGCTCGGACACGCCGAGCGCCGCCTGCTGTGGCTGGCCGCATGGACGGACCGGGTCGATCGCCGCGCGTTTCACGGCGGGCATGTCTGCCACGAGTGCCGCCCGTATCATCTGGGCTGGATTCTTCTGGCCGCGGCGATGGCCCAGGGGCGGCGGACGCCGGGGCGATAGCGGGGGGGCATGAGCGGACGCGTTCCAGTGCGTTGCTGCGATCATGGATCGCGCGAGATGGTCGCGTGCCTGAAGTTCCTGCTGCGCCGCGGCGACAGCGCCCAGGCAGCTTTGGCCGGCGAGTTGACCGACCTTCTCGGTCCGCCGGGCTGTTACCGCCTCTTGCGCCGCGCCCGGATGGGAATCGCCGCGGTGCTCAATTCACTGCCCGTCGACGGGCGCACGCGAGTGTTGATTCCGTCATTTGCCTGCCGGGCCCTTCCGCAGGCGATCCTGGCCGCAGGCATGGAACCGCGTCTGGCGGACATCGGGGCGGACCTGAATATTTCCCTCCCCGACGCCGCGGCGCGCCTGGACCGGGGCACGCTGGGCGTCGTCGTGGTGCATATGGGCGCCAAGCCCGCCGACGTTGCGGCCTTCGTCAGACTCTGCCGGCCATTGGACATTCTGGTCGTCGACGACGCCGCGGCGGCAGCGGGCGTTCGCCACCAGGGGCGCCTGCTGGGCACCGGGGGCGACGTGGGCGTCTGGAGCTTCGCCCAGCAGAAATCGCTCGTCGCCGGCCAGGGCGGGCTCGTGATGATCAACAGCCTCAAGCTGCGCGATTGGATGGCGGGCTTTCAGCCGCCGCCGCCCGCCCGCGCCGCCGCTGCCCGCGAGGCGTTGTGGTGGCTGTGGCGGTACCGGTATCGCCACGTGCTGCCGGCCGTGCGGCGCGTCATGGAGCGTCTGTCGCATGGCGAGCGGCTGGACGATCTTTCCTGCCAGTCCATGCCCGCGCCGTACGTGGCGATGTTGACCGTTCAGGTGCGCCGCCTCGAACAGATCCTTGCCCGCCGCGCCGCCAACTGCCGGGAGCTGTACGCGCGTCTTGAGAGCGTGCGCGGCTTGACGATTCCGCAGTACTACGAAGGCTGCAGCCTGAGCCGGTTCTTCATCCGCACGCCGTCTCTGCGATGGTCGATCGAGGCGGAGCGATTCACGCACCACCCGCTGGCGTCGTACCTCGCTCGCCACGGCATCCAGACGGGGCGGCCTTATTTTCCGCTGCACCTGCAGAATGCTTTCCGCCGCTGTTCGGCCAGGCCGCTGCCCTGCACGCAGGAGGTGGTTCCTGAACTGCTGGCGCTACCGGTGCAGGGTCCGCTGAACCCGCGCAGCCTGGATGCCATTGCCCTTCGCGTCAAAAACTTCTTTGGCGGGTGATGTACTATTTTTCCGTAATCTGCAAAAACGGCGCGGGCGGCGGTTGTCTGGCGCGGGCACGGGGGCATATGATTCGGCGGAGTGGCAATCGCATCAACCGGGTCGCGGGGGTAGCGGCGACCGAGTCATTATTGGGGGTTGGGGCCATCTGCGCGAGGGGGAAACCGGCGGTGCGCCTTCGTGAAATGGCTTTGACTCATCCGGAGGGGGATGAGCATGCCCGAGCCTGTGACGTTATTGGGATTTGGGGGGACGGCGGCGGTTCTGACGGTCCATCTGGCGCGTCGGTATTTCTCACTGACCAAGGACATCGTCGACGTGCTGCTGGGGGTCATCCTGTTGATCCTGGCCTTGCCGGTGCTGGCGGCGTGCTGTGTGATCATCAAAGTCTGCAGCCGCGGACCGGCGTTCTTCACGCAGGTGCGCATGGGGCGGGATGGGAGGCTGTTCCGGATGTACAAACTGCGGACGATGCACGTCGACGCCGAAAAGGGCACCGGCGCCGTCTGGGCCGGTCACGGCGACCCGCGCGTGATTTCCCCCTGCCGGTGGATGCGCCTCAGCCACGTGGACGAATTGCCGCAACTGGTCAACGTGATCAAGGGCGACATGTCCCTGGTGGGGCCGCGACCGGAGCGACCGGAGATCATGGCCGAGTTGCGAAAGCACTATCCCGAGGTGGACCGCCGCCTGGAGGTGCGGCCGGGGATCACCGGTCTGGCGCAGATCCGGTCGGGATACGACACCAGCATCGAGGCCTTCCGTCGCAAGCTGACGGCGGACCTGGAATACATCGAGCGGCGTCATTGGGGAATGGAGTTTTCGATCATGCTTCGCACCTTCAGCAAGTTCCGTGATTCCACGGCACGGTGAGGTCTGTTGCTCGCGCTGCACGCGGTTACGCCGCCCGGGGCCGGCCAGAGCCCCGCAGCTGCGGGATGTGGAACCCTGGCAAAGAAGCACGTGGGCAACCGTGTGCTTCGGGGGCCGCCGCCTGTTCCGGCACGGGTGGTGGCCCTGTTTTTTTGCGGCCGTCTTGGGAAATATCCCGCAGCATCCATATAGTTCCCAAGAGATCAAAGGGCCTCCTTGTGCGCGGCGGGAATCTGTCGCATCAGAACCGCGCCGATCGGGAGCATGTCAGGCGCAGACCTGCCAGGGCTGAACGCCGGCTCGACAGCGGGGGCCGCTAACTGACGAAGGGAGACGTATCATGTGCCGGGGACGATATTGCTTTAACGTGCTGCTTGTGGCCCTTGGGGCGCTGATGGCGGGCTGCTATGAGCCCGGGGACGTCACGCCGTTTATCGACCGTCCCCAAAGGGCCGTCACCGGCATCGAGTACCGCGTCCTGCCCCCGGACATCCTGCTGATCCGCTCGGCGCACATCCAGGAAATCAACGACATTCAGCAGCAGATCCGCCCCGATGGAAAGATCAACCTTCCGCTGATCGGGGAGATCGACGCGGCAGGACGCACCGCCAAAGAAATCGAAGAAGACATCAACCGCGGCGCCCGAAAGTACTATGACGAAGTCGACGCCACCGTCCAGGTGGCACTCTACAATTCGCAGAAGTACTACGTCTTCGGCCAGGTCGTCCGCCCGGGAGGCTTCCCCTGGACCGGACACGACACGGTCCTGGAGGCCTTGGCACAGTCGATGCCCAATTTCGAGGCCTGGCCAGAGCAGATCCTGCTCGTCCGAGGCGCCGCGCCCCGAACCGGCGGATATCTCGAATTGAAGAAGATCGCCGACACCGCGCCCACGGCCGTCAACCCGAACGCCGTCAACGACGGTCCGCACAAGGTCGTCATCAATCTCTACGCCATGATCAAGGAAGGCGACATGTCCAACAACGTCTTCCTGCGCCCCAACGACATGATCTACGTGCGACCCAACCCGCTGGCAGAGATCGGACTGGCGGTCCAGAGCCTGTTGCTGCCGGTGCGGCCGGCCGTCGAAATGGTCACCGCCCCGGCCTCGGTTACCAACACGGGCAACTAACCGCAGGGGGATTGTATTCATGGACATCCAGGCCAAGAATTCGTTACGCGACATGCTGCGACTGGCCTATCGGCGCAAGTTTCAGTTTCTATTGGCCGCGGGCGTCTTCGCCACGCTGGTGCTCATCGGCGCGCATTTCGTGCCGTTGAAATACACCGGCAAGGCGGTCTTCGAGTTCGGGCTCGAGGCCGCCGCCGAAGATATCTCCAAGACCAGCACCGAATCCTTTGACGCCGTCAAGGAACGCCTCGCGCACGATATCTCGGGCTACCAGGCGATGGAGCAGGCGGTGGTCGAGGCCGGGCTGAACAAGGGCTTCCCGCGCGACGAGTCGGGGCAGCTGACCTATGAAGGGCTGATGGCCATGCAGACCCTCGTCGGGGAGTTCATGAAGAGCACCGAGGTGGTGTGGGAGGCGCGGTCCAAGCAGGAAGACCTCGTCTCTGTCAGCTTCACGCACTATGACCCCAAAGTGGCCGAGACGCTCACCAACATCCTGGTCAAGAACTACATCAACCAGACATACGACAAGATCCGCTCGGGGCTCAAGCGGCAGTTCGACTTCCTGCTCAGCAAGGTCGAAGACTGCGACAAACTTCTTGAGGCCGCCCAGCGAGACAAGATCCGCTTCGAGACCGATCACGCCGGAATGCTTCCGGACAATCCCGCCGCCTTTCAGGACAAGATCGACCGCAGCCGCGTCGAGCTGGCCGAGCTGCAGCGGCGCCACGAGGCGGCCCGGTTGAGACTGGTGCGGGTCAAGGCCCTGCGTCAGGAGGCCACGACGCAACCGGGCGCCCAGGCGGCTCACATGGTTCGCCAGCCCAATCCCGAGCACCAGCGCGTCAGCCTGCAGCTTCAAATGCTCCGCGACGAACTGGACAGTTGCCTGGTCCTGCGGCACATGACCGAGGCCCATCCGGTCGTCAAATCGCTCCGGGTGAAGATCGCCCAGACCGAAAAGCGCGTCGTCGAGATTCCAACCGACGTGATGAAAGAAGAGTTGGGCGGACCGCCGGCCAGCCTGATCGACCTGAGCATGGAATCGGCCACGGCGCAGTCTGAGATGGATTCTCTGGGCAGCGAGATCAAGCGACTGACCGACCTTCAGAGCGGTTATGACAAAGCCTGGGCCAATTTCGCCCCCGTTCGCCAGGACTACATGGTCCTGGTCAAACGATTCACCGAACGCACCGACGAGGCCAAGCAGTGGCGCGGAAGGCTGGAGAGCGTGCAGGTGGCGCTGGCGGCCGCCGTCGACAACCGTCTGACGCGCCTGCGGGCGATCCAGCCGGCGCGTCAGCAGTTCATTCCCTCCTCGCCGTCGCTGCTGGTGGTGCTGGTGCTGGCCATCGGCGGGGCGCTGGCGTGCGGGGCCGGCGTGGTCTGGGCCGCCCAGGCCCTCGACCGGACCATCAACACGCCCGAGGAGGCGCAGGAAGCCTTCGGGCTGCCCGTCTGCGGCGTGATCGGCGAGATCGTCACCCCGCACCAGAAGGCACGGATGATGGCCCGGCGATGGTTGCTCACGCCGGCCGTCTCGTTCGTGCTGGTGGCGGTGCTGGCCGGCGCCACGCTCAGCGTGGTCTTCCGCTTGCGGTTTCCCAGGCAATACGACCAGGTGTGGACGCAGACCAAGACGGTTCTGACCGCCGGGGAGTTTCCCCGAGGTGAGCGGACACCCTAGCCGAACTCGAGGGCCTTTATGTATCTGGAATTCTATAACCTGCGGGAATACCCCTTTTCCATCGGCTGCGATGAACGCTTCTACTATCAAAGCAGTGTACACGCCGAAGCGCTGGCCAACATGCTCTACACGTTTCAGCAGCGAAAGGGCATGGTCCTGATCTCCGGGGAAGTCGGCGCGGGAAAGACCTTCGTCGGCCATATGCTGATCTCGCACCTGGGCGCCAGCTGCGAAGCCGTCATGCTCCGCCACCCGCCCCAGTCCGGAAAGCAGCTCTTCCGAGCGGTGGCCGCGGCGGTGGGGATCCGCCCCGCCCACGAGGTCGACAAGCTCGACCTGGCCGACGAACTGCACGAGCACCTGATGCGCATGTTCCAGCGCGGCCGCCTCGTCGCCCTCATCATCGACGAATGTCAGGACCTCAGCGCCAACGCCCTGGAAGAAATCCGCCTGCTGTGGAACTGGGAGGAGAACGGCCAGCGCCTGCTGCAGATCCTGTTGATCGGACAGCCCGAACTGCGCGAGCGCCTGCTCGAACCCAAGTGGGAGTCGCTGCGCCAGCGCATCGTGCTGAGCTACCACCTGGATCATCTCTCGGCCGCCGACACGCAGGAGTACATTCATCACCGTCTGAAGATCGCCGCCGGCGAGAACAAGTCGCTGGCCGCCTTCACGCCCCAGGCGATGGCGCAGATTTACGGCGCCACCAACGGGATCCCCCGCCTGATCAACGTGCTGTGCGACAACGCGCTGCTGGTGAGCTTCGCCCGAGGCAAGCACGAGGTCGACCACCTGGTGATCTCCGAGGTGCTGCGCGACATGACGTGCTGGGGGCTGCACACGGTCGCCGGCGACCTGGAGCCGCTGGTGCAGAGCGATAATCGACCGGGAGGACTCTGATGGGTAACGTCTTCGACGCCATGAAACGCGCCGCCGCTGAAAAGCCCGCACCCGCGCCGGCTCCCAGGATAGAACCCGAGCCGATGGAGGCACTCCAGCCGGTCCAGGAGCAGCCCGTGGCCGTCCAGGCGGTTCAACCGAAGGCGCCGCCGCAGACCGGCGACGACCGCCGCGGCGCCGACGCCGGCGTGCAGCAGCAGCACAAGGTGCCCCAGGACGCCAAGCCCTCCGCCAAGCCGGTTCTGGCGTCGATCCTGGACGGCGCCGACGTGACGCCGGTCAAACCTCGCCGCAAGACCGCCCCGGTGATTGACGAATCGCAGGTGCAGTACTCCAAGAGCCTGGTGGCCTGGCACGACCGGACGGGGCGGGTCGCCGAGCAGTACCGGGCGCTGCGGACGCAACTGATCGCGCACTTCAAGGACAAGCCTTTCGCCGCCATCGTGACGTCTGCCCAGAGCGGCGAAGGCAAGACGATCACGTGCCTGAACCTGGCGCTGAGCCTGGCGGGCCTGAAGGACTCGCGCACCGTCGTCGTCGACTGCGACTTCCGCCGAAGCACCGTTTCGGCCATGCTGCACGACACCTCCAGCAAGGGTCTGGCCGATGTCTTGCGCGGGCAGGCGACCATTAACGACGTGATGCGCCCGACGCCCTATCCGAATTTTTCGGTGGTGCTGGCGGGTCGCTCGTCGCAGGAGGAGGCGCCCGAGCTGATGGCCCGGGGCGAACTCGACGACGTGGTGCATCATCTGCAGAAGAACTTCGACTACGTCCTGTTCGACACCCCGCCGATCAACGCCCTCTCCGACGCGGCCATGATGGGCCGCCTCACCGGCGAGGCGCTTCTGGTGGTGCGCATGAACAAGACCCAGCGCGAGGCGGTGCATGCGGCTCTGCACCGCCTTGAACCCCTGCGCGTGCGCGTGGCAGGGCTGGTGCTGGTGGGGCAGAAATATCTTGTCCCGCATTATCTCTACGACCAGGCATAGCCGCCGAGGCTGCCGGGAGGGGGGCTCATGATATCGGCCATCGGGCAACCGTATGTTATCCGTGACTGCGGCCCGCAGGACAGGGACGCCTGGGAAGCTTACGTGCGCTCTCACGCGCAGGGCACGCTGTTTCACCTGCCCCAGTGGAGCCGCGCCGTGGCCCGCGCGTACGGGCACCGCCCGTACCACCTGGCGGCCTGGGACGGCCAGCGCATGGTGGGCGTGCTGCCGCTGTTTCTGGTCAAGAGCCTCTTCGTGGGGCGCGTGCTGATCTCAGTCCCCTATGCCACCTACGGCGGGATCCTCGCCGATTCGCCGCCGATAACCCAAGCCTTGTTTGAGGCGGCCACGGACCTGCACCGCCGCCTGTCGACGCGGTACATTGAGCTGCGCCACCGCGACAGCAGCGGCCTGGAACTGCCATCGATCGACCGCTACGACACGTTTCGCAAGGAACTGGCGACCACGCCCGAAGGCATCATGAAGCAACTGCCGCAGAAGGCGCGCACCGCCGCTCGCAAAGGCCTCAAACTCCTCGGCGACGACTGCGTCTCTTTCTCGCCTGACAATCTCGACAGGGTCTATGACATCTACTCGCGGCGGTTGCGGGAACTGGGCTCTCCCAACTATCGCCGGGCGTTCTTTCGCGTCCTGCAGGAGGAGTTCGGCCAGGATTGCGCCTGCATCGTCGTGCGCAGCGGCCACGGACAGTCGCTGGCGGGTCTGATGGGGTTTTTCTTCCGGGACGAGTTTACCTCGTATTTCGCCGGCAACGTGCCCCACGCCTTCACCGCCAGCGCCACCGCGGCGATGTACCTGCGGACGATGGAATACGTCGCCCAGCGCGGCGCGAAGATCTTCGATCTCAACCGCAGCCGGCGCGACAACTCCGGGCCCTATCAGTGGAAGCGCCACCAGGGCTTCACGCCCGAGCCGCTGCACTACCAGATCTATAACGGCGGCAGCGGCGAGATGCCCAACCTCACGCCCAGCAACCGCAAGTTCGCGATCGCTTCCAGAGCGTGGAAACGGATGCCTCTGTGGTTCACGCGCGCCATGGGAGGGCGTCTGACCAAGTGGATTCCATGATTGGGCCGCCGCGGCAAGGGGGACTGACGTGCTGACGTTCAGGTGGGGCACATGAAACAGCTTCTGTATATCTCTCATTGCGTCCCGTATCCCCCCGACAAGGGGGAACGCATCCGCGCCTACCACGAACTGCGCGCCTTGAGCGCCGATTTCGAAATCACGCTGGTTTGCCTCGCGCGAGGCCGCCGGCGCCCGGAGCCGTCCGTGGTCGACCACCTGCAACGGTTTTGCCGCCGCGTGGAGATTATTCCGGCGGGCGGAGCCGCCGGACTGCTCCGCGGCGCCCTGAGCCTGGCGGCGGGGCGATCGGTCAGTGAAGGCTACTTCACGCTGCCGGCGGCCAGGAACCTCATCGCGCGCCTCGCGCCCCCGGGCGGGTTCGACCTGGCGATGGGGTACTGCTCGGCCACGCTGGACCTGGTGCTCTCGGCCGCGGCAGGGGCCCGAATTCTGGACGTTGTCGACGCCGACAGCCTCAAGTGGGCCGCCTATGCCCGACAGTCGCGCTGGCCGCTGAGCAGGCTGTACGCCCGTGAGGCCGCCGCGGTGCGGGCGCTCGAGGCCCGGGCGGCGCAGCGATGCAACGCCGTCTTCTATGTCAGCGAGGCCGAAGCGCAGGCCGCCCCGGCGGGCGATCGCGTGCATGCGGTCGCCAACGGGGTCGATCTGGAATACTTCAACCTGCATCACGACGCCTCACGATCGGCCCAGACGGTGGTCTTTCTGGGCTCGATGGACTACCGCCCCAATATCGAGGCGGCCTGCTGGTATGCGAGGCACGTCCATGGCCCGCTGCGGGAGCGGCATCGGGAACTGGAGTTCTGGATCGTCGGGCGCCGCCCCGCCCGAGCGGTTCGCCGCCTGGCGCGTCAGGCCGGCGTGCATGTCACCGGCACCGTTCCCGACGTCCGCCCGTACGTCGCCCGCTCGCGCCTGGCGGTGGCGCCGCTGATGATCGCGCGGGGGGTGCAGAACAAAGTGCTCGAAGCCCTCGTAATGCAGCGCCCGGTGGTCGCCTCGCCGGCGGCGCTGGAAGGACTGGACCTGGACGACTGCCCCGGGGCCGTCCGCGCCGATGGACCGCAGCAGTGGATCGAGGCCGTCGAAGCTCTGCTGGGCGATCCTGCCCGCTGCGGACGCCTGGGACGCCAGAGCCGCCGCCTCATTGTGCAGCGCTATTCCTGGCGCCACTGCCTCAAGCCGCTGGTGACGCTCTGCCGGGATCTGAGCGAGGCGCGGCCGGTTGACCGCGCCGCCGAGACCGCGGAGATCCAGGGGCGCACCATCCTGTGCTTTGCCAGCGGCTACGATGCCCCGCCCACCAGCAAGCATCACGTGATGCACGAACTGGCGCGTCGCAACACCGTGCTTTGGGTCTGCTACCATGGTTCGCGAACGCCGACCATCGCCGGTCACGATCTCAAGCACCTCGCCGGGCGGCTGCGAAACGTGTTCTCCGGCGTGCGGCAGGTGCGGGAGAATCTCCACGTGCTGACGCCGCTGGTGGTGCCGCTGCCGGGCTCGGCCGCGGCCAAGGCGATCAATCGGCGTTTGCTGAAATGGCAGATCAACCGCGCGTTGGCCCGCCTGCGGTGCGGGCCGCTGCAGATCTGGTCGTTCTGCCCGGACGTGGCTTACCTCGTCGAAGGCTTCGACGCGGAGCGCGTGCTGTACTACTGCGTGGACGACTTCGCCTCCTTCAGCGGTTACGACAGCAACCTGATGCTCAGCCAGGAACGCGCCCTCTGCCATCGCGCCGACCTGGTAGTGGCCACCTCGCAGGCTCTCTATGATGCCAAAAAGTCGCTGGCCCACGACACTCTCCTGGTGCCCCACGGGGTCGACTGGGAGCATTTCGCCAAGGCTTTGAGCGAATCGAGTCGGGCCGTTCCTGCCGATATCGCCGCCATCCCAAGCCCGCGCGTCGGGTTCTTCGGCCTCATCCGGGACTGGGTGGACCTGGACCTGATAGCCGCCGTGGCACGCCGGCGACGGCAGTGGCACTTCGTGTTCCTGGGCGATTCGGCCGTCGACCTGACGCCGCTGCAGGCGCTGCCCAACGTACACTTCCTGGGTCCTCGACCCTACGGCGCCCTGCCGGACTACTGCCGTGCGATGAATGCGGCGATGGTGCCCTTCAAGCTCAACGCCCTGACGGCGGCAGTGAACCCGATCAAGCTGCGGGAGTATCTTTCGGCGGGCCTGGGCGTGGTGTCGACGCCGCTTCCGGAGGTGCAGGCTCTTGGGGATCTGGTGGAGATCGCCGCCGGTCCGGAGGCGTTCGAGGCGGCTGTCGAGCGCCTGTTGTCCTGCGACGCCGGCCATCGCCTGCGGCGGTCGCAGAGCATGTCCGATCAGACCTGGCAGCAGAAGGTGCAGCAGATTTCCCGGCGACTGATGGGCGGCGCCGCGCCGATCGAGGGGCGTTCATGAGTAAGTCTCGTCTCTACATGCGCAACGCCGCCGCGAATTGGCTGGGCTATGCCGCCAACATCGTCGTGATGCTCTTGCTTTCGCGACTGGTAGTACACAGCCTGGGCAAGACCGGCTACGGCGTCTGGTCGCTGCTGATGACGCTGACGGGGTACCTGGGCCTGGCCGAATTGGGCGTGCGCGTCAGCACCGGGCGTTACGTCAACTATTACATCGGGCGCGGCGAGCAGGATAAGGTCGACAAAGTCGTCAGCACGTCGATGGTGTTCTGCACCCTCATCAGCCTGGTGGTGTTCGCGGCGGCGTTGATCATCGGGACGTTCTTTCACGAGTTGTTCCCCAAGACTCCAGCCAGCCTGGCCGACGAGGCCTTTGCCGTGCTGATGATGACGGCATTGAACGTCTGGCTGGGGTTCATGGGCACGCTGTTCGGGCAGCTCTTGCGGGCCCGCAACCGGTTCGATCTGCGAAGCCTGGCGATGGTGATCACCCTGCTGGTGCGCGCGGTGGGCACGTGGATCGTCCTCAAGCGAGGCGGGGGGCTGGTCGAACTGGCCGAGGTGCTGGTTCTCAGCAGCGGCGTCAGCTTCCTGCTGTTCGTCGCCTTTACGCGCTGGAAGGGAGCCCCCGCCCGCATCGCGCTGTCGCTGTTCGACTGGCAGACGCTCAAGGAGACGTTCCGCTACGGCATCTGGGCCTTCATGCAGAACATCAGCTCGCGGATCATCAGTTGCACCGACGTGGTGGTCATCGGCCTGCTGCTCAAGATCGAGGACATCGCCGTCTACAGCATCGCCCTGTCGCTGATCGAGTACAGCACCGCCCTGGTGCAGCAGTTGTTCTCGGTGCTGGTGCCCGACGTGGAACAGGCCGCCGGACGCGACGACAAAACCGCCCTGGCCGGCTACATGCTTAACGGCACGCGCGTGACGTTGATGCTGGCCGTGCCGCTGCTGGTGGGTCTGATGACCATGGGCGACGACTTCATCCGCATCTGGCTGGGACCGGGCTTTGAACGCAGCGGCGGGGTGCTGATCATCCTGGCCGTCACGTCCCTGGCCGGCATGCTGTCCTGGTCGCCGGGAATGTGCCTCAACGCCATGGGCTACGTGAAGATTAACGCCGCCATCTCCGGCAGCGAGGCGGTGCTGAACCTGGTCCTGAGCCTGGCGTTTGTGACGCTGTTCAAGTGGGACATCTACGGCGTGGCGGCAGGGACCATGGTGCCGGCTATCGGCTTCAGTTGCATCCTGGTCACGCGGCTGTGCTACCGGAAACTGGGCGTGCCGTTCGGTAGCGTGCTGACGGAACTGGTCTTTCCGATGCTGGTCACCGCGGCAGTGTTCGCGGCCATCTGCCTGGGGTGGCAGGCCCTGCTGCCGGTCACATCCTGGGGAACGTTCCTGTTGTCATTGGCCGTGCTGGCGACGCTGTATGCGCCGCTGGGCCTGTACGCTTTCCTGCCGGCGGAACTGCGAAAGGCGCTCTGGACAAGGATCATGGCCAGGCTGGGATTCGCCGCGGATGTCCAGGTGGGGGATGTTCTGCCGGCGCAAACGGAGGAGCGGGAATGAACCCGTCGGTCCTGATTATCTGTGCAAGGTTTCCCCCCGTGAATGTCAGTTCCATTCACCGCACCGTTGCTCTGTGCCGCCACCTCATCGGCGCCGGCCACCGCGCCACCGTGCTGACCATGCCGCCGCTGCCCGGTCAGCCGGTCGACCCGACGCTGCTGGCGCGGGTGCCGGGGGCAATCGAGATCGTCGCGGTGCGCCCGTGGCTGCAGAAGTGGATCACCAACGAAAAGAAGATCGCTGCCGGAGCGACCGGGCCCGCCGCGGAGGCGCCGCCGGCGGCCCGGAGCGACCTTCAGCCCGGGCTGCGAAGTTGGATTTCCTGGTGCCTTCGCACGCCGGACAAGTGGACGCCGTGGTTCGTGCCTGCCCTGCGCCGGGCGATCCGATACGCGCGCACCAATCACGTCGACGTGATCTACTCGACCGCCCCGGTCTGGACCGCCCACCTGGTCGCCATGGCCGCTGCGGCGTGGCTGAAACTGCCCTGGGTGGCGGACTGCCGCGATCCGTGGCAGGCCAACCCGTTCCGGCGGTTCCCGCACGCGACGCACCGGCGGCTCGATGCGGCGCTGGAGCGGGGGATGGTCCGCCGCGCCTGGCGGGTCATCTGCAACACGCAAGGCGCCGCGGCAGAGTTTTCGCAACGCTTCCCCGACCGGGCCGAGGCCTTCGTCGCCATCCCCAACGGGTATGACGCCGCCGAGGTCGCCGCGGCGATGGACGCACCGGTGCGGCCTCATGACGGGATCTGCCGTCTCGTCCACACGGGCAATTTTTACGGCGGTCGCTCGCCGCGGCCGCTGCTGACGGCCTTGAAGGTGCTGGCGCAGCGGCGCCCCGAATTGCGCAGTCGCCTGCGCCTGGTGCAGATCGGCCTGGACAACTACCAGGGTCAGGCGCTGTCGGAGCTGGCCGGCCGCTGCGGCGCCGCGGACATGGTCGAGGTGGCCGGGGCGATGCCCCACGCTCAGGCCCTGCAGGCGGTGCATCAGTCGGACGCGGCGGTGGTGGTCGGGCATGACGGTCCCGGCAGCGATCTGCAGATACCCCGCAAGTTCTACGAGTACATCGGACTGGGCAAGAGCATCCTGGTCACCGGCGGCAGTTGTGCGGGCATTTCGCAGCTCCTGGCCGGGCGCAGCCACGAGTCGATCTGGATGGTCCCGGAGCAGGCCGACGGCGGCGCCAAGCTCGCCGACGCGCTGGAGCAGATCGTCGGGCGCTGGCAGAGCGGCCTTCTGAGCGGACCGCAAGACCTGCGCGCCGACTTCACGTCAGAGGTGATGGCCCAGCGGATACGCCGGGTGCTGATCGAGACCGTCGAGGCGGCGGAGGCGCCCGCGGCGGCGGCCAAGGAGGACGCTCCATGATCTTCAACCTTCGCGCGGCGATTATGACGGTGGTGGGGCTGGTCTGCTTCGGCGTGGCGATCCGCCGCCCCCACAAGGGGCTGCTGCTGCTGGCGATTCTGTATTTCTTCCGCCCCGACCTCTGGGGCGCCGAGACCTGGTGCCGTCCCACTCTCTGGGTGACGCTGGCGGTGCTGATCGGCACGCTCTTCGACGCCGGCGCCAAGGACGCTCCCCATGGCAGAGCGCCGGGAGAACCGGCTCGCACGGGTGTGGCGCTGCGCTGGCTGGGTCCGATCCTGATCATGTACTTCGCCTCGATCTTGAGCGGTCCGCTCTTCGGCGAGCAGGGGATGATGTTTCTCCAGGAGATCTACAAGATCTTCATCGTGGCGTTTCTGATCGTGCGACTCTGCGACACACCGGCCAAGCTGGCGGCGTTCCTGATGGCCGTGCTCGTCGGGTCGCTCTGGTATGCAAAGGTCTGCGTCCTGGGTTGGGCGATGATGGGCTTTGCGGATGCCGTCCGGATCGACACGGCCGCCGGGCAGGGCGGCGGGTCCAACCACATCGCCTGGGCGCTGTCGGTGATGCTGGCGCCGATTCTCTACCTGGTCTTCAAGGGTCAGGGCTGGCGGAGAACAGCCGCCATCGCCGCATTCGGGTTCTATGTCGTGGCGATCGTGGCGACGGGCTCCCGCGGCGGACTGGTCTGCATGGCGGTGGCCGTCGTCGTGACGATGATCGCCATGCGCCGCACGCTGTGGCTGGTCGCGATGGCGCTGCTGCTGGCGATGGCGATTCCACTGGTCTCCGCGGCCCGGGTGGAGCGGGCCGAGACGCTGACGCTGGACCCGGCCAAGATGGACGCCTCGATGCTGAGCCGCTATCAGAACATGGTCATCGGCACGCAGATCATCGCCGACAATCCGCTGTTCGGTACGGGCCTGGGCTCGTTTCCCTTCGCCAAGAGAAAGTACATCCGCTACGACTACGCCGGCGAACTGTACCACGTGGCCCACAACACCTACATCCAGATGGGCGCCGAACTGGGCCTGCCGTTCCTGGCGTTCTTCCTGGCGATGAACGTGTTCGTATTGAGGTATCTGCTGCTGCGGCCGCGACGCGGGTTGTCCGACGAGGATCAGCAGCGCATGGATTGGGTGCGCATCTCGATGCTCGGGGCGCTGGCGGCGACCCTGGTCAACATGATCAAGAGCGACATGGCCCGGTGGGACTTGTTCTGGTGGATCTACGCGATGGCCCTGGCATACCACAGCGTCCGCGTGCGGTACGAGGCACGGTCGGCGGTATCGCCGGCCGTCAGCCAGGCCGCGGACCCGCCTCAGCGCAGCAAGAGCGGACGGTTTCAACCCGCCGCCGAGCCGGCAATGACACGCTCATGAAGAAGATGAAGGACCAACAGCCCAAGGCCCCGCTGCACGTGCTGCACGTGATCAGCCAGTTTGGTCACGGCGGGATGGAACTGGCCCTGGCGCGCGTGACGCGGGCACTGGGCGCGCCCCTGCGCCACAGCGTTGTGGCCATCAGATCGAGTCTCGGCGCCGGCGACCTGCTGCCCCCGGACGTGCCGCTGTACTGCCTCAACGCCGCCGGGCGGGACTGGCGGGTGCCCCTGCGCTTGTGGAGGCTGATCCGCCGGATACGCCCTGACGTCATCCACGCTCGCAACTGGGGCGCCCTGCCGGACGTCGCGGCGGCGAGGCTGCTGGCCGGGCGGGTCCCCTTGATCTTCAGCCTGCACGGCTGGTCCAACCTGACCGACATGCCGCTGAGGCGGCGCGTGGCCTTCAAACTCGTCGGCGCCACCGCCACGCGATTGTTCGCCGTCAGCTCCGAACTCCAGCAGGCGCTGCAGCAGCGTTTCGCCCGCCGCGCCTCGACGATCGGCGTCATCCCCAACGGCGTCGACACTGGTCTGTTCTGCCCCGCCCAGACGCCTCGCGCCGCCGCGACGCCGCTGGTCGTCGGCACCGCCGGCGGACTGCGGGCCGTCAAGAACCACGCCCTGCTGATCCGCTCGTGCGCCGCCCTGGCGGCCTCGGGGATCGATCTGCAACTGCAGATCGCCGGCAAAGGCGAGTTGCGCGACGACTTGGCAGCGTTGGCCCAGACACTTGGACTGGCCGACCGCCTTGTGCTGCCAGGCAATGTCGACGACGTGCCGGCCTTCCTGCGGGGGCTGGACATATTCGCCCTGCCCAGTTTCAGCGAAGGCCACCCCAATGCGCTGCTGGAGGCGATGGCCTGCGGCCTGCCCTGCGTGGCGACCGATGTCGGCAGCGTTCGCGAGGTGCTCCGGGACGGTTGCTTCGGACGGCTGGTGCCCTCTGACGACGCCGAGGCGCTGGCCGACGCCATCGCTTCTCTGGCCGCCGACGCGGAGGCGCGCCGGCGCCTGGGGAGCGGGGCCCGCCAGCATGTCTGCCGCAACTACGGAATGGAACGCATGGCGGCGGCCTATGCGGAGCTTTATTTCGGCACGGCCGCCCGCGTGGCGACATGAGAGTTCTTTCGTTTTCATCCTGTTTTCCCAGCACGCCGGCGCCCAGCGAAGGCATCTTCGTGTTCGACCGGCTCAAGGCGATCTCTGCCCACGCCTCTCTGCGGGTGGTACACCCGGTGGCGTGCTGCCCGCTGATGGGCCCCATCCGACGCCCCGCGGGTTTGCCCGAAAGCGAGGCGCTGGACGGGCTGCCCGTCTGGCATCGGTACTATCCGTACGTTCCGGGTGTGCTCAAACGCTTCGACGGGTGGTTCTACTATCGCGGTCTGCGGCGGTGGGTCGCCCGGCGCTGCCGCAACTGGCAGCCGGATATCCTCGACGCCCACTTCGCCTGGCCCGACGGCGTCGCCGTGAGCCTGCTGGCCAGAAGCCTGGGCCTGCCCTACGTCATCACCCTGCGCGGCACGATCAACCCTCGCAAGGAGATTCCCTGCTTCCGCGCCCGCATGGCTCCCGCCCTGCGCTGCGCCGGCGCCGTCATCAGCGTCAGCGGGCCGATGGCCGAGACGGCCATCGAAATGGGCGCCGCGCCGGAACGAGTGCATGTCATTCCCAACGGCGTTGACGCCGAGGCGTTCCAGCCATGCCCCCGTGACGCCGCCCGCCTGCGCCTGGGGCTGGACCCGCGACGGCAAACGCTCGTCTGCGTCGCCAGCCTCAAGGCGCCCAAAGGGCAGCGAGACCTGCTTCATGCGGCTGCGGACCTGGCGTCGCGGCCGATGATCGTGCTGGTCGGCCCGCCCGCCGCCGGAGCGGGGTACGTCCAGTCACTGCGGACTTTGGCGGGGCGGCTTGGCATGAGCGAGAGGCTCAAGATCATTTCAGCCGTGCCGCGTCAGGAAGTGGTTGATTACTTTAACGCGGCCGACCTGACCGTGTTGCCCAGTCATTCCGAGGGTTGCCCCAACGTGCTGCTGGAGTCGCTGGCGTGCGGAACGCCGCCAGTGGCCACGGCGGTGGGGGGCGTCGCGCAGATTATCCGCGACGGCGACAACGGCCTGCTTGCCCCGCCAGGCAACCCCGCCGCCCTGGCGGTCGCACTGGAACAGGCCCTGGCGCGTCCGTGGGATCGCGCCCAACTTCGCCAGTCCGTCATCGCCCGCTCCTGGGCGGTCGTGGCTGAAGAAGTCACGCAGGTGTTTAGCGAGGCGATCAGTCGCAGCCGTCATTGCGACAGCGGCCGCGACGGCGAGCCATCCTTATAGTACCGGTCCGAGCGGGCGTTCCTCCGCCAGTGGGACTGATACGCAGTAGTGCCGATATCGAAGACCTGGAGAGTACCATTTCGGCTTTCTGTACCCGCACCACGTGATTTTATCGGACTCAGCATGGCGGCTCAGCGGCGGAGCAAAGCCATTCAAAACGCTAACAGAACTATGGTTATATCTGGATAAAACAAGTCTAAGATAAAAGACTATAAGCTCATAGGAAAAAATCCCCTCCGGAAGTACTTGTTTTGCCTACCCCGGGTATAGTACCTTTTCTTAAAGCCTGAGCCTCTGTTGGGCTTTGGTTTTGAAGCTGCGATTCTCCCCCGCCTGACCGGCCGGAACAGGCAGAGAATCGCGACCCGCCTGAATCTCTTTCGGAACTTTTTAGGAGAGGTATCATGGACCCAGCCTTCGGCCCCAAGTTCGAGCAGCTCGAAGACCGGCTGTTGCTGAGTATCAGCCCGATCCCTGTCGGAACATTCCTTGAGGTGGGTGGGCAGGCCGTCATGGAGACGGAAAACTTCACTACCAAGGCCGCAGGCGCCGGCGCCGGAGCCAACACCGCCTGGACCGCAACCACGGGCGCCACCGGCTACAGCGGCGCCAGCGCCATGGCCGCCACGCCCAATGCCAAAGTCAGCATGGGCGACAGCCTCGACGGCGCGCGGCTGGACTACCAGGTCAATTTCGAGACGGCGGGAACCTACTACGTGTGGGTCCGCACCATCGGGGCCACCGGCTCGGACGACTCGATCAACGTCGGTCTGGACGGGCAGGCCGCCACGCTGGGCAAGTGGGGCATGAGCATGACCACCTCGGCGTGGGGCTGGAACGACTGCGTCGTCGACGGTAACGGCGCCACGCGCGTGACGATCGACGTCAAGGAAGCCGGGCTGCACACATTCAATATCTGGATGCGCGAAGACGGCACAGTCATCGACAAGGTCATCCTGACCCAGGATGCCGCTTTCAAACCCACAGGCGTCGGCCCGGTTGAAAGCAGCCGCGCCGCGACGAGCCAGAGCCCGGTCGCTGTCAATGATGCAGTTTCGACCGAAGCAGGCAAGCCCGCAACGGTCAACGTGCTGGCCAACGACAGTGACCCCGATGGGGACGCTCTAAGCGTCGTCAGCTTCACCCAGGGCGCCAAGGGCAGCGTCAGCGCCGGAACAAATGGCACGCTGATCTATACGCCGGCGGCCGGTTTCGTCGGCGACGATGCCTTCAACTACACGATCTCCGACGGCAAAGGCGCGACCGCGTCGGGCAGCGTGGCGGTGACGGTCACCGCGGCGCCGACGGCCGGCGACGGCGCCTTCCTCGTCAGCGGCGGGCTGGTGTCGATGGAGGCGGAAAACTTCAGCGCCAAGGTCGCCGGCACCGGCGCCGGGGCCAACACCGTCTGGACAGCCACGACGGCCCTTTCGGGCTTCAGCGGCGCCAACGCCATGCAGGCCCTGCCCAACGCCAAGGTCAGCCTGGGCGACAGCCTGACCGGCGCGCGGATGGACTACCAGGTCCAGTTCGACGCCCCGGGCACGTACTACGTGTGGATCCGCACCATCGGCGCCACCGGCTCGGACGACTCGGTCAACGTCGGCCTCGACGGCCAGGCCGCCACGCTGGGCAAGTGGGGCATGACCATGACCACGTCAACCTGGGCGTGGAACAACGGCGTCAAAGATGCCGGCGGGACCACCCGCGTGGCCATCAACGTCACCACCGCCGGCGTCCACACTTTCAACGTCTGGATGCGCGAGGACGGAACGGCCGTCGACAAGATCATCCTGACCCGCGACGCCAGCTTTACGCCCACCGGCACAGGCCCTGCCCAAAGCGCCCGCGCCGGCGGCCCCGCCGCGAACGCCGACCCGACAGCCGCCAACGACGCGGCCTCCACCGCCGAAGACACGCCGGTGACCATCGCCCCGCTGACCAACGACCGCGACGCCGACGGCGATACGCTGACGATCTCGGCCAACACCCAGCCGGCCAACGGCACGCTGGTCAAGAACGCCAACGGGACCTTTACCTACACGCCCAAGTTGAACTACAACGGTACGGACAGCTTCAACTACACCGTCAGCGACGGCAAGGGCGGCACGGCCAAGGCGCTGGTGAACATCACGATCACGCCGGTTAATGACGCCCCGGCGGCCGTCGACGACGCGGCCACCACCGCCGAGGACACGCCGGTGACCGTCAACCCGCTGGCCAACGACACTGACGTCGATGGCGACGCGCTGACGATCTCGGCCAACACCCAGCCGGCCAACGGCACGCTGGTCAAGAACGCCAACGGGACGTTCACCTACACGCCCAAGCTGAACTACAACGGCGCTGACAGCTTCAACTACACCGTCAGCGACGGCAAGGGCGGCACGGCCACGGCCACTGTCGCCATTACGGTCACGGCGGTCAATGACGCCCCGGCGGCTGTCAACGACACGGCCACGACGCCGCAGGGTCAGCCCGTGACGATCGATGTGCTGGCCAACGACAGCGACGTCGACGCCGACACGCTCAGCGTGGCCAGCTTCACCCAGGGCGCCCACGGCAGCGTCATCGCCGGAAGCGATGGATTGGTCTATACGCCCGCGGCCGCCTACAGCGGGCAGGACAGCTTCACGTACGTCGCCTCCGACGGCAAGGGCGGCCAGGCGACCGGCACGGTCACGCTGACGGTGACGCCGGTCAGCACCACCGGCGCGTTCATCGAGAGCGGCGGGCAGGTGTCGATCGAGGCCGAGAACTTCACCGGCAAGGTGTCCGGCACCGGCGACGGCGCCAACACAGCCTGGACGGCCACGACCGCGCTGACGGGCTTCAGCGGCGCCGGCGCCATGCAGGCGCTGCCCAACGCCAAGGTCAGCCTGGGCGACAGCCTCGTCGGCGCCCGGATGGACTACGCCATCGAGTTCAAGACGCCCGGCACGTATTACGTGTGGGTGCGCACCCTCGGCGCCACGGGATCGGACGACTCGATCCACGTCGGGCTCGACGGCCAGGCCGTCACCACCGGCTCGTGGGGCATGAGCGACACCACCGCGACGTGGGACTGGAACAACAGCAAGGTCGATGCCAGCGGCGCCACGCGCGTGACGGTCAACGTCGCCACCGCCGGCGTTCACACGCTGAACGTCTGGATGCGCGAGGACGGGACGGCCGTCGACAAAATCGTGCTCAGCCGCGACGCGACGTTTACCCCCACCGCCACCGGACCCGTCCAGAGCCCGCGCACGGGAACGACAACCAACGCCAGTCCGCTGGGCTATAACGACGCAGCCACGACGACGGCGGGCAAGGCTGTCGTCATCGACGTGCTGGCCAACGACATCGATCCCGACGGCGACACGCTGAGCATCAGCCAGTACACCCAGCCCGCCAGCGGCACGCTGGTCAAGAACAGCAACGGGACCTTCACCTATACCCCTGCCGCCGGCTTTGCGGGCACCACGAGCTTTGGCTACACCGTCACCGACGGCAAGGGCGGGTACGGCACGGCGAACGTGGACATCCTGGTCGTCGCTGATACCGGCGGCGGCACGGGCACGGGCGTCCCGGGCGAAGAGCTGGGCAGCGTGTACTACATCGACCGCGATGGAGACGGCTACGGCGTGGCCAGTTCGAAAGGCCCCGACGCCGACGACACCGACGCCAGCGTGTATACGTGGCAGCAGGGCGTGGCCAAGTACGGCACGTTCAACGCCTTCCTGTCGCACCTGGGCTACGATCCCACGCGGATCATCTATGTCTCCAAGACCGGCAGCAACACCACCGGCGTCATCGGCGACATGAACAAGCCCTTCGCCAGCTTTTCGGCGGTTTCGCTCAAGCCCGGCGACATGGTGATCTACCGCGGCGGGACGTACGGTTCGTTCAACGACAACAGCGTCGACGGAACGGCCAGCAACCCCATCGTGTTCATGGCCATGCCCGGCGAGAAGGTCGTCTTCAGCTCCACCGGCGACGCGATGGGCGTCGACGGCAGCTACGTGATCTTCGACGGATTCGTCGCCAGCAACCCCAACAAGAACGGCGCCGGATCGGGCATCGAGAACCACTACGGCCACAACATGACGTTCCGCAACATGGAAGCGGTGGGCTTCAAGTGGGGCTTCCACGCGGTGCAGGACCTGCAGAACATCCTGGTCGAGTACAGCGTGTTCCACGACAACCCGGGCGAGCACGGTCTGTACTTCGGCTCGCGCGACCTGCCCAGCGCGAATATCACCATCCGGGACAGCCTGTTCTACCGCAATGGGCGGACGGGCATCCAGTTCAACGGACGGGTGACGAACCTGCTGATTGAAGACAACGTGATCCACACCAACAACCTCGGAGGCGTCTCGTTCCTCGAGGGCGTGCATGATTCGACCGTGCGGCACAACTTGATCTTCAACAACAACAAGCAGGGCATCGTCGTCAACACCTACGACGACGCAATGTCGACCATCCTGCCGTATAACCAGTACAACCTGACCATCGAGGACAACATCATCTGGGTTGGGCGCTATAGCTGGAACGGGAACTACCAGCCTGCGAACTTCCAGGGCATCCTGTTCAACGACACCACTGCCGCCCAGAAGTACCAGATTTACGGCTGCGTCATCCGCAACAACACCATCGTGACGTACGCCGGTCCGGCGATCGAGTTCAACAACAGCCGGACCACCAACAACGAGGTGTACGGCAACACGTTCTACCGCATGAGTGGCGGATCGGGAACCGGTGCGTTCGCCATCAACGGGACCAACTACAGCTTCTCGTCCTTCGAGGCCTACTCCTCGAAGTACCATGGCAACACGTACGCCGACCCGGGCTTCGCGGATGCCTCCGTGAACTACTACTTGACCCCCGACAAGTTCGATTTCCGCCAGTTGTAACGTTAAGGGCGGCCTGGTCGGAGGCCTGTCGGATCGGCCCGCATCGAACCCGGTGCGGGCCGATCTCTATTTATCGCCCAAGCCGCGGCAGGCGGCAGGCCAGTCCGCAACTAAATGCCTAGTATCAACTTGGCGGTGGTGAAGTAGATCAGCAGACCGGTGATGTCGACGATGGTGGTCAGGGCCGGGCTGGCGACGACGGCGGGGTCCCACTTCATTTTGGCGGCCCCCAGGGGCAGCAGCGCGCCGATCAGCGTCGCCGTGATCACCTGCAGCGACAGCGCCACGGCGATCGCCAGGCCGATCTTGCCCAGGGAGAAGCCGGTCTTGATCTCGCTGCCGGCGGATAGCCACATTACCTTGGCGAACGACAGCACCCCCAGGATCAGCGCCAGCAAAAGGGCGATCTTGAACTCCTTGAAGATCACGCGCAGCACGTCGCGCGGACTGACCTCGCCCAGCGCCAGCGCCCGCACGACCACGGTGGCCGACTGGCTGCCCGTGTTGCCGCCGGTGTCGGCCACCATCGGCATGTACAGCGCCAGAATGAGCAGGTTCATCAGCGTGGCTTCGTAGCCGTGGATGATCAGCCCGCTGACCAGCCCCAGGGCAGCCAGGCCGACGATCCAGTACGCGCGGTTCTTGAAATGCACCCACGCGGGCGTCTTGAGATATTCGCCGGCGGCGTGGCGGCCGGAAATGGCCATGAACTTTTCGATGTCTTCCTGCTGCTCCTGGCGCAGAATGTCCATCGCGTCGTCGTGGGTGACGATGCCCACCAGCACGTTGTCGTCGCTGACGACGGGGATGGCGATCAGGTCGTACTTTTCGATCGACCGGGCGGCCACTTCCTGGTCGTCGTTGACGCCGACGGAGATCACGTCGCTGTGCATGATCTCCTCGACCGTCTGGGCGGGCCGGGCCAGGATCAGGTCCTTCAGCGAGACGAACCCCACCAGGCGATGCTGGGCGTCGACGACGTAGATGTAGTAAATGGTCGCCTTGCCCGGGGCCTGGATGCGGATCTGCTCCAACGCCTGCGAGATGGCGATGCCCGGACGAAGCACGGCGTAGTCGGTGGTCATGACCGACCCGGCCGTGCCCTCGGCATAGCTGACGAGCTTGCGGATGTCTTCGCGTTCGGCCTTGGCCACCAGCGGAAGCAGTTCGCCCTGGACCTTTTCGTCGAGCTGCTGGACGAGGTCGGCCCGCTCGTCGGGTTCCATCTCCTCCAGCAGGCGGGCCATGTCGCGGCGGTTCTGCCCGGTGGCCAGTTCCACCTGCTGGTCCAGGTCGAAGTGCGAGAAGACCTCGGCCCGGTCCTTGACCGGCAGCAGGTGGAGCACCCGCCAGATCTCCCCGGCCTCCAGACCGCTGATCAGTTCCGCCACAATGGCCGGATGGCTCTCGGCGATCAAATGACGAATCGGCTCGACATCCTCCGATGCGAGCAGTTCGCGAAGTTCAGGCACAAGAAGAAGCTGTTTCATGGCTGATCGAAGCCGCCCCAATCTCGCGTCGAGTCAGGAGGATCTATGCAACATCCCGAAGTCTATGACCCTTATACGACCGCGGAGGCGGCAAGTCAACGTCCTGGCCGGCTCGGTGGCATGGCGACACGCGTTGTTCAGCGGGTCGCCATGTCTGTGCGCTGAGCATCATGGCGACCCACACGAAACAGAAACGTGTGTCGCCATGCCACCCATCTCTGATTCTGCGGGGCGGGGACGAGTGTGAAAAAAACAACAGCATAGGACGGATTTCGGTTGACGGATTTGCCATTGCCGCTAACAATATTGTTGACCAGCGCAAGGAGCATTGGTTCTCGATGCCCTGACGCTCTGGATAAGAACTGCGGCTGTGAGGCAACCGTGGGAAGGGCCCGCGGCTCTGTCAGCTTGTTCCAGTCGCCTAACTCGAGGAGATCCCTCATGATCAAGCAGCGTCTTTTTACCCCAGGTCCCACGGATGTTCCCGCCGAAGTGCTCGTCGAAATGGCCAAGCCGATGTTCCACCACCGCACGCAGCGGTTCAAGACCATGTTCGCCGAGGTCAACGCCTCGCTCCAGAAACTGCTGATGACCGCCAACGACGTGCTGATGATCGCCGGTTCGGGCACGGCAGGCATGGAGGCGGCGATCGCCTGTGCCGTCCCGCGTGACAAGAAGGTGCTGATCGCCAACGGCGGCAAGTTCGGCGAGCGCTGGGTCAAGGTCGCCAAGGTGTACGGGCTCAAGGTCGACGAGGTCAAGCAGGAGTGGGGCACGGCGATCTCGGCCGAGGTGGTTAAAGAAAAGCTCGCCACCGGCGAATACGGCGCCGTGATCGTCGTCTACAGCGAGACCTCCACCGCGACGGCGTGCGACCTCGAGGCCATCGGCAAGGTCGTCGCGCCGACCCCGGCGCTGCTGATCGCCGACTGCATCACCGCGGCAGGCACGCTGCCGCTGAAGACCGACGCCTGGGGCGTGGACATCGTGGGCATGGGCAGCCAGAAGGCCCTGATGCTGCCGCCGGGCCTGGCGATGGTCTCGGTGAGCAAGAAGGCCTGGGACGTCATCGAAAAGATCGACCCGCCGACGGTGTACCTGAGCCTCAAGGCGTACCGCAAGGCCCTGGCCAAGAGCGACGTGCCGTACACGCCGGCGGTCTCGCTCATGCGCGGGCTCAAGGTGGCGCTGGACATGATCCATGCGGTGGGCATTGAGAAGGTCTGGGCCCGCACGGCGATCATGGCCAAGGCGACCCGGGCGGCCTGCGAGGCCCTGGGCATGAAGACCTACTCGCAGCAGCCCAGCGACTCGGTCACGGGCATCTGGTTGCCCGAGGGGCTGGACGAGAAGAAATTCCGCAGCACGCTTCGCGACAAGTACGGCTGCAGCGTCGCTGGCGGGCAGGATCATCTGGAGGGCAAGATCTTCCGCGTCTCGCACCTGGGCTACGTCGACCCGCTGGACACGCTGGGCCTGGTGGCGGCAGTGGAGTACGTGCTGGCCGACCTGGGCGTGAAAGTGGAGATCGGCAAAGGCGTCGCCGCCGCGGCCAAGGTTCTCAAGGACTGGAACTGACTAAAACCGGAATAATGGAATGGTGGAAGACTGGAATGATGAAGAGACTCAAAGCCGCGGCAGAAGCCGTGGCATGAGACCCCATTATTCCAGCATTCCAGTATTCCATTCTTCTCCGTTTAGGAGCTTGCCATGAAAGTGCTCGTAGCTGACAAACTCAGCCAGGTCGGGCTGGACTGGCTTAAGGAACAAAAGGACGTCGAGATCACCATCAAGGCCGGCTTGGCGCCGGAAGAGCTGGCCAAGATCGCCGGGCAGTACGACGGCATGATCATCCGCTCGGGCGCGAAGGTGACGGCCGCGGTTATGGCCGAGCCGGGCGCCCTCAAGTGCATCGCCCGCGCGGGCGTGGGAGTCGACAACGTCGATGTGCCCGTGGCCACGCGCAAGGGCATCATCGTGATGAACACGCCCGGCGGCAACACGATGAGCACGGCCGAGCTGGCGCTGGCGCTGATGATGGCGCTGTCGCGCAAGATCGCCCCGGCCAATGCGTCGCTGCGGGGGGGCAAGTGGGACCGCAAGAGTTTCGAGGGCACGCAGCTTGCCGGCAAGACGCTGGGCATCGTGGGCATGGGTCGCATCGGTCGCACGGTGGCCACGCGGGCGGCGGCGATGGACATGCGCGTGCTGGGGTACGACCCGTTCTTCGCCGGCGAGACGATGGACGAGACGGAGATGGTCAAGGACCTCAACGACCTGTGCAAGCGGAGCGACTATATCACCGTACACGTGCCCAAGAGCGGCGACACGCTGGGCATGATCGGCGCGGCGCAGTTCGCCGTGATGAAACCCTCGGTGCGGTTGATCAACGCCGCCCGCGGCGGGATCATCGACGAGCAGGAACTGCTCAAGGCGCTCAATGAAAATCGCGCTGCCGGGGCGGCGCTGGACGTCTACATGGCCGAACCGCCCGAGAGCGAAGTCGAGAAGGCCCTGATCTCGCACCCCAACGTGCTGGCCGTGCCGCACCTGGGCGCCAGCACCGAAGAGGCGCAGGAGCAGGTCGCACTCGACGCGGCCAAGCAGCTCGTCGAGGCCCTGCGGGGCGGCGAGGTCCGCAATGCCGTCAACGCCCCCGGGTTCGACCAGGCCCTGCCCGAAGTGCTGCGCCCTTACACCGAACTGGCCAGCCGCCTGGGCACCATCCTGGGCGCCATCACGCCCGGGGCGATCAGCCGCGTCGAGGTGATCTATCGCGGCGCCATCGCCGACATGAACGTCACGCCCGTGACCACGCACGTGCTGGTGGGACTGATGAGCCGCCACATGGACAGCCCCGTCAACGTGATCAACGCCCCCGGGCTGGCCCAGGACCGCGGCGTCGAGGTGCAGACGATCTCCAGCGCGAAGATTCGCGAGCATGCCAACCTGATGGAAGTGCATGTGACGACCGACAAGACCAAGCGCTGGGCCGTCGGGACGATCTTCGGCAACAAGTTCCCGCGCGTCATCGGGATCGACGGCTACCGCATGGAGATGAAGCCCGAAGGGCATGTCGTCATTATCGAGAACGAAGACAAGCCCGGCGTCGTCGGGCGATACGGTACGCTCTTCGGCGAGAACCAGATCAACATCGCCGACATGACGTTCAGCCGCAAACTCAAGAGCGGCATGGCCCTGGTGGGCATCAACCTCGACCAGGCCGCCACGAAAAGCGTGATGGAAAAGCTCACGCAACTGCAGTTCGTCAAAAACGCATGGTACCTGCACCTGCCCGACCTGCCGCAGGAAGAGCAGGAGTAAGCAGCTAACAACAGATCCTAGATGACAGGTCCTAGATCCTCGGGAAGAACCCCGGGGATCTAAGACCGTCTTTTCGTGTCGCGGGCATCTTGCCCTCGCTTGATTGTTCTTGCTTTCCCTAGAGCAAGTCACGAACACATCTAGCGCCCTCTGAAGAAGTTGTGTATGCTTGGGTCAAGCATGGAGGCTTGAAAGGAAAGCATACTCAAGGGATTTACGTACGCGTGTGTTGGCAATGTGCGACGCGGG